>CACYCC010000015.1 GCA_902772805.1 uncultured Lachnospiraceae bacterium
GTTACATATATTGAAGATCGGACCGATCGATGCACAGGCCCCAAGGAGGAGATTGTGAAAAGAAGAGTAAATCACGGAGGCGGATTCATGATAAGTATGCTTATTAATATGGCTTTAAGAGCCGAGTGGGCGGTTTTGGGTATTGTTCTTTTTATCTTACATCACTTTTTCCCCAAGATTCCCGTATGGGTCGGATTTGCCGCTTTTGCTCTTTGGGTGATACACGCGTTTTTGATAACGATACTGTTTTTTGCGGCCAACAAGGCCGGTAGTCATCAGGAACCCGTAAAAGAAAACAAGAATCCTTATTCCGTAGGCGCCAATAAAGCAGTGACTCCTCCGGTTGAAGCTGCCGTTTCCGTCGAAACCAATGCCGAAGAACATATCGATCCGCATATGTGCCCGTGCTGCAATAAGTACAGATTCGATGAAGTCGGTAAATATGAGGTATGCCCGATATGCGGCTGGGAGGACGATCCGACTCAGAGAGCGGATGCGTCTTATGTCGGAGGCGCCAATCACGAAAGTCTTGATGAAGCAAGGATAAATTATAAAAACAGAGAAGAGAGCGCAAAATGAGAAGAATACGTTGTTTCTTATTATCCATAATGCTGATAGTTGCTTCTTTGTTTGTGTGCGCATGCGAAGAAGAGTTTATAGAAACCTCGATCGATCCTGTGGATGTTTCGGTTGACGTTTCAGTTGATGTTTCGGTTGATACAGCCGACGATGACGGATTAAATCCGCTTGCGATCGACAGTACCGAGCCGGTAGTGGATGAGCCCGAACCGGCATCAGTGGATGAGCCCGAGCCTGTAGTGGTGGATGAGCCGGAACCTGTGGAAGAGGTTAAGCCCGAGGTAACATATAAATTCCGTTCCAAAAAACTGCTTGATGAGCACTACGAAAAGCATGGAATAGAGATGGGTTTTGCATCAAAAGACGAATATGTTGCGGCCGCCAATAAAGTGATCAACAATCCGGATTCTCTTCATAAACTTGAAAAAGAAGACGGAGACGATGTATATTACCTCGAAGAAACCAATGAGTTTGTGGTCGTTTCGACCGACGGTTATATCAGAACATATTTCTGTCCCGATTCCGGGAAAAAATACTTCGACAAGCAATAAAGATAAGCAATATCGAATAGTTTAAGCAGGTAAAAGTCAGAGAAAATGGAGAAAAAAACTTCAAAAAAGATAATTATTGGAATCATCCTGGGGATCGTATTGATCGCCGGGATTTTATTTGCGGTATACAAATTGGCATTCGATCCTTACAGGGGATCTGTTAAATCGTCGGGAGAATCGCATCCGCTTGATGAGATGTTAACGGTTGACCGGGCGATAGAAGATATCGACTATGTCATGGAAGTGTACAGAGACCGTCATCCCGCATGGCTTGAAGATAGTAATGCGCGGGTTGATGATGTTGAGAAGCAGTATGTTACAGAAGTTGATGATCTAAAGTCGTCGGGCGTCACGGAGATCTCGGTTCTTGAAGAGTGGAAGATCATTTCACGTATAATGCATTGTCTTTATGACGGACATTCAACAGTCTTTCACACAGACTATAACACGCATTATTTAAGTGATTTTACCCAGATCAATAAATACGGGCTTCCCATTATGATAGGGAACGAACCGTATGAAGATGTATTAAACAGATTTATGGCTGTTTATCAGTATGAAACCGAGAGTTATGCCAAGGCAATCTTTGATTCAAAAGTCATAGTCAACGAGAATTATCTTCGCTGGTGTGGGATCGATACCACAGGCGGAATAGATTACACTTTTGAAACCGATGACGGCAATACGGAAAGCTTCCATTACGATTTTGTTCCCCTCGATCAGGTTGCAGGACGTGAAGAGATTGAAACAGAAGATAGGGGTTGGGTCTACTACGAAATAGACAAAGAAAACTCAATAGGAATATTTACTCTTACATCATGTGAATATAACGATGAATACAGAAAGACCGTTAAATCATTTTTTGAAGCGGTAAAAGAAGCCGGAACAGAACATATTATCATCGATCTTCGTGGGAACGGTGGCGGAAGTTCATTGGTGGGAGATGAATTCCTAAAATATTGTAATATTGACGGTTATTACGGATGGCCTTCACATGTAAGATTCGGTCCGCTCCTTATTAAAAACGAAAAGTATTATATAAAGAATAAAAAACAAGAGCCACTGTATAACGGAGATCTTTATGTTCTTACAAATAGAAGAACCTTCAGCGCTGCTATGGACTTTACCATGTATGTGATGGATAACGACCTTGGTATAGTAGTGGGAGAAGAATCGGGTAATCTTCCGGATTCATACGGAGATACCATTTCATTTCAAACACCCAATGCCCGGCTTAATATAACGATGTCATATAAGAGATGGTTCAGGATCGATGAGACAAAATCGGGACAACCTTTGGTACCTGATTATCCCTGTCCTTCTTCGGAAGCAATGGATAAAGCATATGAGATTATTCTGACACACTAAATATTGAGTCTATATATATAGGAAAATACACTATATAGAAACACAAAAAATTGTGTGAAAAAGTCAAGAAATAAGCCGTTGACAAAGGTTTTAAATGATGTTAAATTTAAATTCCACTGCGGAGTCAGTGGGTTTTAAAAAAATGTCTTGACGAAGTCAAACATTGATGATAACATAGCAATGTTGTCGCCTAAGGCAACTTTAAAGGATGCAAATCCTGCAACATTGATAACTTAACAGCATATGCAACCCTGAAAATCTTTGAATCAATCAATTTTTTCAGAACAAACAACCTATATGCAGTAAAAGACGGAAACTAAAAGCTAACGTTTATTAATGCTAAGGACAAACTTTTTTTCGAGA
>CACYCC010000016.1 GCA_902772805.1 uncultured Lachnospiraceae bacterium
ATTCGATCTTCACAGGCGTTGGTGAACGTACCCGTGAAGGTAACGATATGTACAATGAAATGAAAGAAAGCGGAGTTATCGAGAAGACCGCTTTGGTATACGGTCAGATGAACGAGCCCCCCGGAGCCAGAATGAGAGTAGGTCTTTCCGGACTTACGATGGCTGAGTATTTCCGTGATGTCAAGAATCAGGACGTGCTTTTGTTCATCGATAACATATTCAGATTTACACAGGCAGGTTCGGAGGTTTCAACACTTCTCGGACGTATGCCTTCGGCCGTTGGTTATCAGCCTACGCTTGCAACCGATATGGGTACTCTTCAGGAGCGTATCACTTCCACCAGAAAGGGTTCCATCACATCCATCCAGGCTGTATACGTACCTGCCGATGACTTAACGGACCCCGCACCCGCTACAACATTTACCCACCTTGATGCCACCACCGTTCTTTCGCGTGACATCGCAAGTATGGGTATTTATCCCGCAGTGGATCCTCTTGATTCCACAAGCCGTATCTTAACACCCGAAGTTGTGGGAACCGAGCACTACGAAGTTGCCCGTGACGTTCAGAAGGTGCTCCAGAGATACAAGGAACTTCAGGATATCATCGCCATCATGGGTATGGACGAACTTTCCGAAGAAGACAAGATGACCGTTAACAGAGCCAGAAAGGTTCAGCGTTTCCTGTCACAGAGCTTCTCGGTTGCAGAACAGTTTACCGGACTTGAAGGTAAGTATGTTCCGTTGAAAGAAACCATCAGAGGTTTCAGAATGATACTTGACGGCGAATGCGATGACATTCCCGAGAGTTGTTTCCTGATGGCAGGTACCATCGACGATGTATTCGAAAAAGCAAAGAACAAGTAAAGGAGGCTGTCTATGAAGACATTTCCGATACGTATCGGTACACCGGACGGCCTGTTGTACGAGGGTGAGATCGAGCGCGTGAAATGCCGCACCATAACAGGTGATGTTGAAATATTGGCCGGTCACACCAATTATGTGACGGCTCTTGGTATGGGAGAGGCATTCATAAGGCTTGAAGACGGAACCGAGAGATATGCGGCCTGTATAGGCGGTATGTTAAGTGTTATGGACGGTTCGTGTCATCTTTTGGCCACTACATGGGAGTGGAGAGAAGATATCGACAAGGAACGTGCTCTCAAGGCAAAAGAACGTGCCGAAGCCATCCTTGCGACCGAAGGCTTAAGCGACAAGGATTTTGCGCTTGCCAGGGCCAAACTTAACAGAGCACTTGTAAGATTGAGTGTAAAAGAATAAAATATCAATGATGAGGGAACGCTGAGACACTCAGCGTTCCCTTTTTGCATATCACGGGTATTTTCGCATTACAGTTGATATGAAAAAGTCTGTTAAATCGGAGCTTTTATGGCTATATATACGGTTACTTTAAATACCGCGATCGATGTTGCGGTCGATGAAAAAGAATACTTTTTGAGCGGTTTAAGGACCGGCAGGGAGATACCCGCGGGTAAAGGGATAAATGTCTCAAGGGCATTTAAAAGTGTCGGGATAAAGTCAACGGCGATCGCGATAGTCGGCATGGACGATATCGAACTTTTTGAAAGCATTACCGATGAATTTATTACTACCCTGTTTGTCAGGGCCTCAGGGTCTGTTCGCCGTAACATCACGCTTACGGACTGTAAGGACGGGCTTGAACATCATGAACGGACGGAAGGCTACAGATCGAGTGAGGAAGAGTTTAAAGAGGTATATGATATTCTCATAAACCGGGTTTCGGAAGGCGACTGGGTCATATTTTCGGGTTCGATCCCCAAGGGTATCCCGACCGATGCTTACAAAAGGCTTATAAGTCTTTGCAAAAACAAAGGCGCCTACACACTCCTTGATACATCCGATGAGGCGCTTATGGTAGGCATTCAGGCTTCTCCGTATGCCATAAAGCCGAATCTTGAAGAACTTGTCGCGTTAAACGGTAATCCCTTTGAAAGCCGCAATGAGATCGAGTTATTTATAAAGAAAATAGCCTCCACATTTGACATACATATAGTTCTGGCAACGCTGGCAGGAGACGGAGGACTGATATTTTCTTTTGACGACCGGATCCCTCACAGGATGCAGGCTTATGAATTTGCAAGCAATCCCATGTCTACCGTAGGATGCGGTGACTGCTGTGTGGCAGGTCTCATATCGGGACTGCTTGATCATCTTGACAGTGCCGAATGCCTTGAAAGAGCCATGCATTTTGCATATCTTAATACCTTTACCGAGGTTCCCGGAGAACTGATCGGGGATAGTAATGAATAAAGAAAATGAGTGAAATGAACGTACTTATAAGGGCGGATGCCAACAAAAAGATCTCAATGGGGCATGTCATGAGATGCCTTTCGATCGCCGATGCACTTAGAAGCCTTGACGTATCGGTTTCTTTTGTATGCGCATCGGAAGATCCCGGAGCACTCATAAAGTTAAGGGGATATAACGCCTATATACTTAACAGTGATTTTACGGATATGGAATCGGAGATCCCGTGTCTTTCACATATGATCAAGGCCGAGAAGGCAGATATCGTCATCGTTGACAGTTATTATGTGACGGACAGGTACTTAAGCGAGCTTTCGCAATATGCCAAAACGGTTTATATCGACGATTACATGAATAAGGCATTCGGGTCGGATGTTTTGATAAATTACAATATCTACGGAGATGAGGATGCTTACAAAGCCTTATATGAGAAGGCAGGGATCAGACTTCCCAAACTTATTCTGGGACCTCGTTACGCACCTCTTCGGCGTGAATTTTTAAATGTTTCTCCGATAAAGATCAAGTCATCCGGCGAATACGAGGTGCTGCTTTCGACAGGCGGTTCAGATCAGTTATCGATCGCACGTACCGTCGCGGAAGCCTATGTTAATGCACCCGAGCCGGGAGTCAGGTTAAATGTCCTGATCGGACCTTTCAACAAAGACAGGGAATTCCTGGAAGCACTTGCGGACCTTCATCCCGATATACTTACGACCTGGTACGGCATAACGGATATGCCCGGATTCCTGTGTAATTTCGACTTGGCCCTCTCGGCAGCCGGGTCGACGACATATGAGATATGCAGGATGGGACTTCCTTCATATATATTCAGCATTGCCGACAATCAGGATCTTATCAATGCAACGTTTGATAACAAGGGTATAATAAAAAGTGTGGGAAATGCGGGAAATGATTTTGACGCAGTCACACAAAGTCTGTTAAACTGTATAAAGACGGTCAAAGACACATATAACGAACGTCTTGAATGTTCCCAAAAAGAACTTGAATGTGTGGACGGAAACGGCGCACTCAGGATAGCAAAGATTCTTACAGGAGGAGAAGAAAATGAAAAAGACAATGAAGGAGTTTAAAGAATTTATTGCTAAAGGTAATGTCATTGATATGGCTGTCGGCGTTATCATCGGCGGTGCTTTCGGTAAGATCGTAACAAGCCTTGTTAACGACATTTTGATGCCCCTTTTGGGATTACTTACGGGCGGTGCCGATTTTTCAACCAAGAAGATCGTATTAAGTCCCGCGGTTATCGAAGGCGGCGAAGTTATCAAAGAAGAAGGCGCGATACTTTACGGTGCTTTTATCCAGAACATCATTGATTTTCTGCTGGTTGCTCTGTGCATTTTCTTCTTCGTAAAAGCGATCGCTAAGATGAAGGATAAGCTCGCCAAGAAGGAAGAGGAAAAGCCCGAAGAGAAGAAGCCTACATCCGAAGAACTTCTTACCGAGATAAGAGATCTGTTAAAAGAAAAGAATTGACAGAACAGATTTTGTCGCAATATAATACGGTAACGGAATCAGATTCCGTATAACCGAATATTTATATCATACAAAAGCAATGACGAAGACAGTACCTTACGGATAAAAGGTCAAGCGAGTCGGGGACGGTGCAAGCCCGATGCGAGTAGTCCGTATGGGAAGATCACTTCCGAGCTTCGGTCCGAAAGGCAAGCCAAGTAGACACCGACGGATTCCCACCGTTACAGGGGAAGAGTATTAACCCAAAGGGAGTACTTCTAAAAAGGTGGTATAGCGAGCATTTTCAGGAACTCGTCCTTTTTAGGAAGAGTTCCTTTTCTATTTAACAGGAGGTATGTGATGTACAAACAGGTTTCCACCAGCATGAATTTTGTTGACAGGGAAAAAGAAACGCTCAAGTTCTGGAACGAGAACAAGATCTTTGAAAAGAGCATGGAAAAGCGTGAGGGATGTCCTACATATACGTTTTACGACGGTCCCCCCACCGCGAACGGAAAGCCCCATATCGGCCACGTGCTCACGCGTGTCATCAAGGATATGATCCCCAGATACCGCACCATGAAGGGTTATTATGTGCCCCGTAAGGCCGGCTGGGATACTCACGGTCTTCCCGTAGAGCTTGAAGTTGAAAAACTGCTCGGCATAGACGGCAAGGAACAGATCGAAGCATACGGTCTCGATCCGTTCATCTCAAAGTGCAAGGAATCCGTATGGAAATATAAAGGTATGTGGGAAGATTTCTCGGGTACCGTAGGATTCTGGGCCGATATGGACGAGCCTTACGTAACATATCACGACGATTACATCGAGTCCGAATGGTGGGCCTTAAAGGAGATCTGGGATAAGGGCCTTCTTTACAAGGGCTTTAAGATCGTGCCTTATTGTCCCCGTTGCGGCACCCCGCTTTCTTCTCACGAGGTTGCCCAAGGGTATAAGACGCTAAAAGAACGCACAGCCGTTGTCCGTTTCAAGATCGTGGGCGAGGATGCATATTTCTTAGCATGGACGACAACACCCTGGACACTTGCTTCGAATATCGGTCTTTGCGTAAATCCCGAAGAGACATATGCGCGTGTTAAGGCTGCCGACGGATATACATATATCCTTGCGGAGGCGCTTCTTGACAGCGTTCTTGGCAGTATCGAGCGTCCCGAAGGAACTCCCGCTTATGAAGTCCTTGAGACTTACACCGGAAAAGATCTTGAATACAAGGAATACGAGCCCCTCTATCAGTGTGCCAAAGACGCCGCCGACAAGCAGGGCAAAAAAGCGTTCTTTGTATATTGCGATGACTACGTAACGATGTCAGACGGTACCGGTATAGTACATATCGCTCCCGCATTCGGTGAAGACGACGCAAGAGTGGGTCGCAAATACGATGCGCCTTTTGTACAGATGGTAGACGAACACGGTGTCATGAGAGCAGAGACACCTTTTGCGGGCATGCGTTGTAAGCCTACGCAAAAAGAGATCGAGGCGGGCGCAATAAACTGTGACCCTGAGGTGTTAAAAGAACTCGATTCGAGAGGAATACTGTTCTCGGCTCCCAAGGTTGAGCATGATTATCCTCACTGCTGGAGATGTTCGACTCCCCTTCTTTATTACGCAAGGGAATCATGGTTCATCAAGATGACGGCCGTAAGGGACGATCTTGTAAGAAACAACAAGACCGTCAACTGGATCCCGCCCACAATAGGCGAAGGACGTTTCGGCAACTGGCTTGAGAATATCCAGGACTGGGGTATCTCCAGAAACCGTTACTGGGGAACTCCTCTTAACATCTGGGAATGTGAAGACTGCGGACACAGAGAGGCTATAGGATCACGTAAGCAGCTTGAAGAGCTTTCCGGCAATCCCGCAGCACAGACCGTTGAACTTCACAGACCTTACATAGACGAGATCACCTGCACATGTCCTAAGTGCGGCAAGACCATGAAGCGTGTGCCCGAAGTTATAGACTGTTGGTTTGACAGTGGTGCAATGCCTTTTGCACAGCATCATTATCCTTTTGAAAATAAGGACCTGTTTGAAAAACAGTTCCCCGCACAGTTCATCTCAGAAGCCGTTGACCAGACAAGAGGCTGGTTCTATTCGCTGATGGCTGAAGGAACGCTTCTTTTCAACAAGTCACCTTATGAAAACGTTATCGTCTTAGGACTTGTACTTGACGAAAACGGTGAAAAGATGAGTAAGAGTAAGGGTAATGCCGTAGATCCTTTCGAAGCGCTTCAAAAGTACGGCGCAGACGCGATCAGATGGTATTTCTACACCAACTCGGCACCCTGGCTTCCCAACAGATTTGCCGGTGATACCGTTTTGGAAGGACAGCGAAAGTTCATGGGAACCTTGTGGAATACATACGCTTTCTTTGTACTCTATGCAAATATAGACAATTTCGATGCCACCAAGTATACGCTTGAATACGATAAGCTTCCCGTAATGGATAAGTGGCTGCTTTCAAAGATGAACACGATGGTGAAGGACGTTGATACAAACCTTGAAGCCTATCGTATCCCCGAAGCGGGCCGTGCGCTTGACGAGTTTGTGGACGATCTTTCAAACTGGTATGTTCGCAGAAGCCGTGAGCGTTTCTGGGCCAAGGGAATGGAACAGGACAAGATCAATGCATACATGACGCTGTATACCGCACTTGTGACGGTTGCCAAGGCAGCGGCGCCCATGATCCCCTTCATGGCCGATGACATCTACAGAAACCTTGTATGTTCTCTTGACAAAGATGCACCCGAAAGCGTTCATCTCTGCGACTTCCCCACATACGACGCAGCGCATGTCGACAAGGAACTTGAAAAGAACATGGATGCAGTGCTTAAGACGGTTGTAATGGGACGTGCGGCACGTAACGCTTCAAACCTTAAAAACCGTCAGCCCATCGCAGGCATGTATGTAAAGGCTCCTTTTGAACTTTCGGAGTTCTTTAAAGAGATAATCGAGGATGAATTAAACGTTAAATCCGTAACCTTTACGGATGATGTAAGAGAATTTACTTCATATACCTTCAAACCCCAGTTAAGGACCGTGGGACCCAAGTACGGCAAACAGCTCGGCGGAATACAGAAGTATCTTGCCGGAGTTGACGGTAACAGCGCAATGGATACTCTCAAATCCGAAGGCGCCCTTAAGTTTGACGTAGACGGCACTCCCGTAGAACTTACCGAGGAAGATCTGCTGATCACGATCACGCAAAAAGAAGGCTATGTGACGGAAGCGGACAACACGGTTACCGTGGTACTGGATGCAAACTTAACTCCCGAACTTATAGAAGAGGGCTTTGTATACGAGATCATCTCAAAGATTCAGACAATGCGTAAGGATTCCGGATTTGAAGTTATGGATCACATCAAAGTCACCTTCAATTCAAACGATAAGATCGCCGATATCGCATTAAAGAACAAAGACATGATCGCCACGAAGGTTTTAGCCGAATCTATGGAAAGAGAAGTGACTCTTGCCAATATGAAAGAATGGAATGTTAACGGCGAAAGTGTTATAATCGGAGTTGAACGTGTTTAAAAGATTACGCTCATTGGGAAAGGGTATTAAAACAGAAAAGACCACGGAGGACGTAATGAGTAATTTTGAAGTTGTTTTCGACAGGGAACTTTTTAAAAGAAGTGTACTCTACAACGTAAAGACGCTTTACCGCAAGACCATTGAGGAAGCTACGGACCAGCAGATCTTTCAGGCCGTTGCGTACGCAGTCAAGGATCAGATCGTAGACTGCTGGATGGATACACAGAAAGCCTATGACGAGAAAGATCCCAAGATCGTTTATTACATGTCGATGGAGTTTCTGATGGGCAGAGCCCTCGGAAACAACATGATCAACTTAAAGGCTTACAAGGAAGCTCAGGCCGCACTCAATGAACTCGGTATCAACCTCGATGTCATTGAGGATCAGGAGCCCGATGCCGCACTCGGTAACGGTGGTCTGGGAAGACTTGCCGCATGTTTCCTTGATTCCCTTTCAACACTCGGATATCCCGCTTACGGCTGCGGTATCAGATACCGTTACGGAATGTTCAAGCAGGAGATAAGAGACGGTTATCAGGTGGAAGTTCCCGATAACTGGCTTGAGGACGGAAATCCGTTTGAGTTAAGAAGACCCGAGTATACCAAAGAAGTTAAGTTCGGCGGATATACCACATTTGAAACCGATGCTTTCGGAAGAAACCATTATCATCAGGAAGGATATCAGTCGGTCAACGCTATTCCTTACGATCTTCCGATACTCGGATACGGTAACGGCATAGTAAATACGCTTCGTATCTGGGACGCCCAGCCCATGGAATGTTTCAAGCTGGATTCTTTTGACAAAGGTGACTATCAGAAGGCTGTTGAGCAGGAAAACCTTGCGCGTAACATCGTAGAGGTGCTCTATCCCAACGACAATCACTATGCCGGCAAGGAATTAAGACTTAAACAGCAGTACTTCTTTATCTCCGCATCCGTACAGGAAGCGGTGGACAAGTACATGCGTACACACAAGGACATTACCAAATTCTACGAAAAAGCCGTCTTCCAGTTAAACGATACACATCCGACGGTTGCCATTGCAGAGCTTATGCGTATTCTCATGGATGAGCACGATCTTACATGGGAAGAGGCGTGGGATGTTACCACCAAGACATGTGCATATACCAACCATACGATAATGGCGGAAGCACTTGAAAAATGGCCCATAGAGCTGTTCTCAAGACTTCTTCCCAGAATATATCAGATAATCGAGGAGATCAACAGAAGATTCCTTGAGCAGGTTGAAGCCAAATATCCCGGAGACCGCGAAAAGGTTCGCAAGATGGCGATCATTTACGACGGCCAGGTTAAGATGGCACACCTTGCGATCGTTACCGGATTCTCGGTAAACGGTGTTGCAAGACTCCATACGGAGATACTTAAACACCAGGAACTTAAGGACTTTTACGAGATGTTCCCCGAGAAGTTCAACAATAAGACCAACGGTATCACCCAGAGAAGATTCTTGCTTCACGGCAATCCCTTACTTGCGGACTGGGTTACCGAGCATATCGGAGACGAATGGATCACCGATCTTTCGCAGATATCCCGCTTAAAGGTCTATGCGGATGACGAAAAGAGTCAGCAGGAATTTTTGAACATCAAATACCGCAACAAAGTTCGTCTTGCCAAATATATCAAAGAGCATAACGGTGTGGATGTGGATCCCCGTTCGATATTCGATGTACAGGTTAAGAGACTTCACGAGTACAAGAGACAGCTTCTTAACATCCTGCATATAATGTACCTTTACAACAACTTAAAAGAGCATCCCGATATGGATTTCTATCCCAGAACGTTCATATTCGGTGCCAAGGCGGCAGCAGGATACCGTACGGCCAAGCAGACCATCAAGCTCATCAATTCGGTTGCCGATGTCATCAACAACGATGCATCGATAAACGGCAAGATCAAGGTCATATTTATAGAAAACTACCGCGTATCAAACGCAGAATGGATCTTTGCCGCATCCGACATCTCAGAGCAGATATCCACCGCTTCCAAAGAAGCTTCCGGTACCGGTAACATGAAGTTCATGTTAAACGGTGCGATCACGCTCGGTACGATGGACGGTGCAAATGTTGAGATCGTTGAAGAAGTCGGAGCGGAAAATGCGGTGATCTTCGGTCTTTCATCCGAGGAAGTCATCAATTACGAGTGTAACGGCGGTTACAATCCGATGGATGTATTCAACAACGATGCAGATATCAGAAAAGTGCTCATGCAGCTTATAAACGGTACATATTGTCCCGAGAATACCGAGGAGTTCAGATCGCTTTACAACTCACTTCTTAATACTCAGGAAACGGACCGTGCTGACAGATACTTTATCTTAAAAGACTTCAGATCCTATGCCGATGCGCAGGAGAAGATCGGAAAATGGTATCTTAATGAAAAAGAATGGGCCAAGAAGGCGATACTCAATGTAGCCTGCTCGGGCAAGTTCTCTTCGGACCGTACCATTCAGGAATATGTCGATGACATATGGCATCTTGATAAGGTAGAACTTTAAACGATGTAACCAATGACGGGAGCGCGTAAGCGCTCCCAATATCTTTGAAAGGAAACAGAGTATATGATCAAGCTTTACGATAATCCCGTTTATCTCGTAAACGGCGAGAATATAGTTGAGGATACAGGTGACGGTGCCGCACGTGTGGCATCTGTGACAGGTAAGTCCGTATCACCCGCTGAAGCGAAAAAAGAAACGATCGCATACGGGATCCTCACATCCCACAATACAACGGGTGATGACAAAAAGTTAAAGATCAAGTTTGATAAACTTACGTCTCATGACATCACGTTTGTAGGTATCATTCAGACCGCAAGGGCATCGGGACTTACCAGATTCCCCATTCCCTATGTGCTTACGAACTGTCATAACTCACTTTGTGCCGTAGGCGGTACCATCAACGAAGACGATCATGTATTCGGTCTTTCCTGCGCCAAGCGTTACGGCGGTATATATGTACCCCCTCATCAGGCGGTAATACACCAGTTTGCCCGTGAAATGCTTGCAGAAGGCGGAGCCATGATACTCGGTTCCGATTCACACACAAGATACGGAGCCCTCGGAACAATGGCCATGGGCGAGGGAGGTCCCGAGCTTGTCAAGCAGTTGCTCGGACGTACATATGATATTGACTGTCCGGAAGTTACGGCGGTGTACCTGACCGGATCACCCAGACCCGGAGTAGGCCCGCAGGACGTTGCGCTTGCCATAATCGGAGCTGTATTTGAGTGCGGATATGTAAAGAATAAGATAATGGAGTTTGTAGGCCCCGGCCTTGCATCCTTAAGCGCGGATTTCCGTATCGGAGTGGATGTTATGACCACGGAGACCACATGTCTTTCATCGATATGGCAGACCGATGAGACTATACGTGAATTCTATGAGATACACAAGAGGCCGGAGGACTACAAAGAGCTTACTCCCGGCCCGGTTGCATATTATGACGGGATGATCGAAGTGGACCTGTCGGAGATAGAACCCATGATAGCAATGCCCTTCCATCCCAGCAACACTTACACGATAGATGAGGTGAACGCCCATCCCGAAGAGATACTTGCCGATGTTGAAAAGAAGGCTGCCGTCTCCCTTGGAGGTGCGGTTGACTATAAACTGACAGACAGGATAAGGGACGGGAAGATATTTGTTGACCAGGGCATAGTGGCAGGTTGCGCGGGCGGTGGTTTCGAGAATATATGCGCTGTTGCCGACATACTTGACGGTAAGAGCATAGGTGACGGAAAGTTTACTTTGAGCGTCTACCCGGCCTCTGTTCCCATCTATATGGAACTGATCAGAAACGGCTGTGCCGCAAAGCTCATGGAGACGGGAACCGTTATCAAGACGGCCTTCTGCGGACCCTGCTTTGGAGCCGGAGACACTCCCGCTAACAACGCGTTCTCCATAAGGCATTCCACCAGGAATTTCCCCAACCGTGAAGGGAGCAAGCTTCAGAACGGGCAGATATCCTCGGTGGCACTCATGGATGCCAGGTCTATCGCTGCAACGGCGGCAAATAAGGGAATACTTA
>CACYCC010000017.1 GCA_902772805.1 uncultured Lachnospiraceae bacterium
ATCGCTCTAAGCCCGAGCGTAAAGGGAGTAACAGGTATATGGTCCATGATAGTGCATATTATAGGAATTATAGTGGGAGTAGTATTTACAATAATCTATAGAAAGAAGATTAAAGAGTATTTTATTCCTGCCTGATCGCTGTTTTTTTTACTTTAGGCAGAATATTTTAAACCGCAGTCCTGCTTGAATGGCATATTCTGCCTTTTGAGCAGGAAAACGAGGAGCCATGAAGCAATGAGCCATGAAGCAATGAGCCATGCGGGCTCATAGATTGCGGAGCAATCTGTCGTCCCCTGGTTTTGGCAAATAAATGCAACAAAGGCAATAAGCCATGCGGGCTCATAGATTGCTTCGCAATCTATTCGTCGCGGGCTTCGCCCTATAAATCCGCAAATTTAAAAACGTGGCCGGAAACAAGCTTCCGCCACGTTTTCATATTTGCGGATTTGCATGGCTCATTGCCATCGCGGAAATCGTCCCCTACGGGTACTCACCATCCTCATCAGTTAAAAAAAGGACGTGGTTCATGAGAACCACGTCCTTTTTTTAAGCTGATGACGGGAATCGGACCCGTGACCTCCGCCTTACCAAGGCGACGCTCTACCGACTGAGCCACATCAGCACTGCGAGAAATATATTAGCATCTAGATTTTTAACTGTCAACAAAAAGATGAAAAGGCTCGGAGTTATTTAATTGTTCTTGCTTCGAACCTTTATGGGATGCTTTTAGCGAAGATGAAATCCGTTCCGATTCTTCCTGCGAAGGAGTCGCTCCTCCGAGCAGGGCAGGCGAGGCCTGAAAGAATCGTGAACGAGTTCATCGGAGCGTTATCCCGTTCGAAGTAAGGACAATTAAATAAATCCGAGACATTAAATATCTTCGAGACAATAAATACCTCCGATATGTTCAATAAGTTCATTTTTTGACATTTGAGCGATAAAACGCCGAAAATCCACGAAAAAACTACCGATTTTGGCCGATTCTGTTAATAATTGTACAATATATACATTGTAAAATATCGGTGTTATAATATAAACATGTTTTGTTGGGGAATGCAGAGAATGCTTTAGGCAAGTGTTTTCGGAAATCCTTTGTCCAAGGGTTTCAATTTTTTGCGTTTCCAAGGATATGTGGATGGTATAGGGTTAAGCCGACAGGGGTATTTTGTATGGGCTAATGTCGGCAAAATCAAGTGGGTATAACCACATATACGGAGGGTCGCTAATTATGGCAGACAAGAAACCAAAGGCAAAAGCCAAAAAGGGGAACGACAAAGGATTGTCGATTTTTTCAAGGCTGAGTACCAAGATTACGTTACTTATCAGTGCGATAGTATTGATAACCGTAGTCGTATTGGTAGCAGGAGCTACGATCCGCGCTACGCACGCAATGGAAGAGACGTATCTTAACTACGCTCAGAACCTTGCGGAAGAAGCTGCGATCGGTGTAGATTTCGCAACTGAGTTCGGTGAAAACGCATACGGCGGATACACCAAGAACTTGGCTGAGGAAGCTGCTATATCTATCAACTTCTCAAGACAGTTTGGCGAGGAAGTATATCTTAACTACGCACTTAACCTTGCGGAAGAAGCCGCTAAGGCAGTCGACCTTGCTTCTGAAAGCGGAGAACTTACCGTTTCAAGACTTGATTCCATTCTTAAGAGTGTTAACATCAAGGGCGTTGCAGGATCGTACGCATACATGGTATCTCCTACGGGAACGATGCTTTGGCATCCCACTACCGAAAAGATCGGTAACTCAGTAGAGAATGCAGCGGTTAAAGGCATTGTTGCAGATCTTCAGGCAGGAAAGACCGTTGAAAACGGTTCGATCTTCTATGAATACAAAGATGCTTTAAAACTTGCGGGTTACGCATTTACAAAGGACGGAAACATTATGATCGTTACAGCCGATTATGATGAGTTCATGAAGATCGACTACGATACTCTTCTTGGAAATATCACAATCGACGGCGTAGAAGGATCGTACGCATACATGGTATCTCCCGACGGAACGATGCTTTGGCATCCCAATCCCGACAAGATCGGACAGCCTGTTGAAAACGCAGCCGTTAAAGGTATCGTTGCAGATCTTCAGGCAGGAAAGACCGTTACCGACGGATTCTGCATCTATGAATATAAGGGCGCTTTAAAGATGGCCGGTTATTCATTTACCGAAGACGGAAATATCGTATTGGTAACAGCCGACTATGACAAACTCATTAAGATCGACTATGCTACTCTTATTGGTAAGATCAAGATCTCCGGTGTAGATGGATCGTACGCATATATGGTATCTCCCGACGGAACGATGCTTTATCATAAGACTCCCGAGAAGATCGGACAGCCGGTTGAGAATGCAGCCGTTAAAGGTATCGTTGCAGATCTTGAAGCAGGAAAGACCGTTGAAAACGGTGCTTGCGCATATGAATATAAGGGTTCTTACAAAGTTGCCGGATATGCGTTTACAAATGCAGGTAACATTGTAATAGTTACCGCTGACAGAGACGTAATGATGGCAAGTGTTGACTCCATGAAGAAGTCACTTATCATATTCGGTATCATTGCTATCGTAGTTGCTGTAGTAGTCGTTGTTGCATTTACTTCCGTTATGCTCAAAGCACTCAGCGAACTTGTTCCCGTTATCGACAAGAATGCAAATCTTGATTTTACCGAAGACAAAGAATCCAAGAAGCTTGAAACTCGTTCGGATGAAATCGGTGTTATCGCGAAAGCACTTACCAAGACACGCGACAGCTTAAGA
>CACYCC010000018.1 GCA_902772805.1 uncultured Lachnospiraceae bacterium
AAAGAATATATTATCAGTCTTCCCTTTGGATTTCTCTGGTAAGCCAAAAGAAGGACGTCACGGCTGTCTTCAAATCGACGGCATATTTTATACAGATCGCTGACTGTACACAACATACTGCCGTTTTGTACGTTTCTCCAATCAATTGTATCCGCTATTTCAACTGCCTCACGGTACCTTTTTTCGGAAACCAGCCTCCTGATCTCCTCGGCCCTGGCCTTGTATTCGTACTTATCCACTCTGTCCACCCTTAATAACTAATACTGTTCAAAGGTAAAAATACCCTATCGTAAAAAAGTCTACCACACCATATATGTATTGTCAAAGCAAAAGGGACACTAAATGTAGTGTATATAAGACTATTTTTGTTTTATTCTCGCGACAGCTCGTAGAAACACAAAAAAAGTCGCAAACCTGCATAAAAGCTAAGCTCACGACTTCCGCATGCGCCTCCAGGGGCTCGAACCCTGGACACCCTGATTAAGAGTCAGGTGCTCTACCAACTGAGCTAGAAGCGCATTCGCGTATTCAATTAGCGCAAAAATGAATATATCACACGATTCTGTATTTGGCAAGGAATTTTTAAAAATTCTTTGAACAATTTGTGAATATTATTCAGTTGATCAAAAATGCCGTCGATGCGTGGGCTGCAAGACTAACGTCTATGCTTTCATCAAACGTAATGGATCTTGAACTCCAGACCTCCGTTGCATTTACAGGCATATAAATCTCAAGTTCGGTAAGCGGTATGGAAATATCGGCCGCTTCTTCTCCTATATTAAATACTACCGCATACATTCCGCCTTCTGCCGAAACCGATGTCCACAATACGACCTCCGTTCCGTTTTCCATACGCCTGAAGACCTGATGGGAATGTCTTGAATCCCTGTGCATCTTAAGCATGTTTTCGTTGGTGATAAGACCCATCGTAAAATCGTCGAATCCGGTCATTTCACCGCCGATCATAAGAGGCGAACGCATTATACCCCAGAGGTTCATCATGGTGATCTGCTCATTTTCGGTAAATGCGGTTTTATTGTTTTTGTCATAATCCTGTCTGATCGGTCCTATCGGCAGCATATCCGCATCGGGATAATGGCCCGCACCCGTATGGATACTCCATTTTTCGGCACGTTCAAACATAGCATAAAGAAGCTCCCACTTATCCCAGAAATCATCGGTTATACGCCACATATTGGATGTTTCTTTGTAAAGCTGTGCTTTTTCAAGAAGTGCCGGTCCCGGTGAAAGAGAAAGAACCATATCCCGTCCGCAGTTTTGAAGTGCTGTCGATAAAAGAACAAGTTCTTCTTCCTCTCTCGGAAGTTCCCTGCAGATGTCATCGCACTTCACGAAGTCGACACCCCACGAAGCGTAAAGGGAAAAGACAGAATCATAGTATTCACGAGCACCTTCTTTTGCGGCATCAACACCGTACATATCGGGATTCCAGTAACAGATGCTGTTGGAACGGGCTATGTCTCTTGCGGTCTTTGAGCTGTTAAGAATAGGAAGGTCCTTGTGAACCGCCTGTCTCGGAATACCGCGCATTATGTGTATACCGAACTTAAGTCCCAGAGAATGAACGTAATCCGCAAGGGGCTTAAAACCTTTACCGCCGGTCGAAGAAGGAAATCTGTTGGGCGCCGGGATCACACGCCCGTACTCATCAAGGCACAGATCCGCAAAGGGCCGGTATTCGTGGGTTACCGCACCGGGCTCGTACCACTGTATGTCAACAACTACATATTCCCAGCCGTATTCTTTGAGGTTTTCTGCCATAAAATCGGCATTCTGCTTAACAATATCTTCGGTAACGGCTGCTCCGTAGCAGTCCCAGCTGTTCCATCCCATAGGGGCGATCTTCGGTCTGTACATAATGTGATCCTCCGCATATTTTAATCTTGCTCTGATTATAAAATACTTCTTAGTAAAAAGAAACCTTCCCTTTGCAATAACACTTTCTTTGAATATCCCGTGCATTATGATAAAATAAACTTCAGCAATCCCGAAAGGACGGAATTATAATATGAGATTAAGCGACTTTTTAAGTTACCCCTCAATAGTGATCCAGTGCCATGACAATCCCGACGCAGACGCGATCGCCAGCGGATGGGGACTTTACCTTTATTTTAAAGAAAAAAACATTCCCGTAAGGTTTATCTACGGAGGCAGATTTAAACTCCAGAAATCAAATCTTATGCTGATGATCTCAAGATATGACATTCCGATAGAATATGTCACCGAACTTAATGCACCTCCCCTTTTGATAACGGTAGACTGCCAGTACGGTGAAGGAAATGTACAGAAATTCGAAGCCGAAAACATTGCGGTCATCGATCATCACAGAGTTTCGCAGACACTTCCGCCCATGAATGATGTGCGTTCCAATTTAGGTTCCTGCTCCACTCTCGTATGGCATCTTTTGGCCAAAGAAGGCATAGACGCAAATACCGATACGGATCTTGCAACCGCACTTTACTACGGTCTATTAACGGATACAAACGGTTTTGCGGAGTTATCTCACCCTATGGACCGTGACTTAAGAGACGAACTAAAAGTCCGCAGAAGCGACATTTCTCTTTTCAGAAATTCAAACCTTTCTTTTAACGAACTTAAGATAGCCGGCGAAGCGCTTATCAGGAGCGAACAGTTCAGTGATTATAAATACGGTCTTATAGAGACCAAACCGTGTGACCCCAACATCTTAGGTATCATAAGCGATATGTTTCTGGAGGTTGACACCGTTACAAGCTGTCTTGTTTACAGCATACTCGAATTCGGTGTCAAAATTTCCGTGCGCAGCTGTACCATAGAGGTTAATGCCAACGAGCTTGCCGGATATATCACCGAAGGAATAGGTTCGGGCGGCGGACACATGGACAAAGCCGGCGGATTTATCGACCGCAAAAGCCTTGATGAGCTGGGTATCGGTTATAATGCCGAAAGTATTCATGATTTCATGCACTCCAAAATGGAGGAATATTTTACTTCCACCGAGATCATTTATGTTAAAGATTATAAGGGTGATCTTTCTCCTTATCCGAAATTTAACAAAAAATCCATGCACTGCGGTTATGTCGATCCCAAAGCAATGAACTTGACCGGTATCGGTGTTTCCATCAGAACCATGGAAGGTGATATAGACATAACCCTTACGGATTCCATGTATATCATGATCGGTATCGAAGGCGAGATCTATCCTTCATCGATCGATCATTTCGAAAAGAGTTACATCTACAGCGATGAACCCTACACATTCCCGGGAGAATACGAACCGACGATCAAAGAGTCAAAGTCCGGAAACAAGATCTCTATCGTCGATTATGCAAAATCCTGTATTTCAACCGGTAAGCGTACGGTATATGCCCAAAAGCTCAATCACCGGATCAAGCTCTTTACCCAGTGGGACGAGGAAAAGTATTACCTCGCAAAACCCGGCGATTACCTGGTTGCTCCGATCGACAACCCCGAAGACGTATATATCGTCAGAAACGAGATATTTGCAACGACCTATGAGGAGGCTTAACAGCCAATGAGATATGATGCTTTTATAAGTTACCGCCACAGCGATCTTGATATGTTCGTGGCCAAAAAAATACATAAAGGGCTTGAAACATTCAAGGTTCCGCACCAGGTTGCCAAAAAGGGCGGTAAAAAGAAAATAAACCGAGTATTCAGGGACCAGGAAGAACTGCCCATCGGAAGCGATCTTACCAACAACATTTCCGGTGCGCTTGTGGAAAGTGAATACCTTCTTGTTATCTGTTCACCAAGGACACCCGATTCATACTGGGTTAAAAAGGAGATACAGACCTTCATTTCATTGCATGACAGAGACCATGTTCTTGCCATCCTGATAGAAGGTGAACCGAACGAATCGTTTCCGCCGGAACTTTTGACCGATGAAAACGGAAATCCCGTGGAACCTCTTGCCGCAGATATTCGCGGCAAAAACCACGGTGAAATGAACAAAAAGTTAAAGACCGAACTCTTAAGGCTTGCCGCTCCCATCCTTCACTGTACTTACGATGATCTAAGACAAAGACACCGTGAGAGAAAGATTAAGAAAATATTCTCACTTGTCACCGCAGCATTTATGATAATTGCCGGGCTCGGTATCGGTTTTGGTATATACAATGCAAGGATGGCTGCCGAGATTCAAAAGAACTTCTTGGAAAAACAGGTATCCCAGTCCAAATCCTTGAGCGATACTTCCCTTGCCTTATTGGAAGAAGGCGACCGCAGAAACGCAACGCTTGTAGCCCTAAGCGCCCTTCCGTCCGAAGATAATGACCGTCCCTATGTAGCCGAGGCCGAATTTGCCCTCGGAAAAGCACTTCATGCATACGATATTGAAAGCGGTGAATCCAAAGATTGTCTGTTAAAACATGATGTTACCGTAAGTACAATGGAAATGGATGCCGACGGTAAATATCTTACGACCACCGACATTTCCCAATCCGTTTATGTATGGGATCTTTCAACATATGAACTTCTTGCCAAGTTACCACCGGAATATCTTGAAGACGGTAAAAACAATGATGTGAAATATGCCAATGTCCTTTCCGGAAAACTTGTTGTTGTAAGGACCAAAAAATTAAGCATCTATTCCATCGACGGAAAACTCGAACGCGAAGAATCATGCGAAAATGACGTCGCCAAGTGTTTTTCAAATGTCAAAGAAAGTCTTGTCACGCTTATATGCCGAACGACTTTTATGGTATACGATGCCAAGTCCGATAAACTGAGCCAGGAGATCCCGGTCCCTTCAGAATTTAACAGTTCCTTTAATTACGAAGGGGCATTTTCTGCTGACGGCAAATACCTTGTTTTATCCGTCGGTGAATTCTTTGAAGAACATTTCATCCTGGCTTATGATACGGCTTCTTTTTCATATACTTATTACAAACCTACGGAAGAATACATTGCTGAGCTTAACATAGATAACAGCGGAAATGTCTACTGTTTAAGTTATACTTCTTCAAGTTTGCTGGATAGCACTTCAACCACCAGAACCGTCTATATCGAAGGTTTTTCGAACAAGGTTGACGCGGAAGGTCCCGCATGGAGCCATTCCGAAGATGTCAGAACAGTGCTTTTCAATGAAGCAAATTCGTTTATTAAGATAGTTGCGATAACCGATTCAACCGGCTCTTCGTATGACATTGTGTCTGTTTCGTTGTTTGATGCGATCCATGCCTACAAAACCGACGGAACCGAATTGTCTGTTGCGGAATCCGGATACCCCATCGCTTCATATCTCCATACGCCTGCGGGAATCTGTATCTACTTTATGAGAGACGGTTCGTATGCGGCCACAAACCTTCTTACCGGAACGCCGGTCACGACAGCCCTTTTCGATCAGCTCTCCGGCACATATATCAACGAATGCAAGGGGCTTAACGGTATATTTGTCTTCCGCAAAAACCGTTCACCCGAGATACTCGTCATGAAAAGCCTTAAAAGGGAGACTGCCACGGAACTTTATACAACGACCAATGCTCTTGCAAATACTTTCTTTTCTCAGGACGGAAAATATCTGTGCATATACGAGCAGGACGATCAGACCGATAAATGCATTTTCACCATATTTGATACGGCTACGGAAACGATCGTAAACACGATCTCCACACCCGATGACGAGATGATCAGAAATCACGGATTTACCGCAGATAACAACATTTTCACGATTGACTTAATCGGAAAGGTCACGGTTTACGATATCAAAACAGGTAAAGCAGATTCCGTCACTGTGGAAGACAACCTGTTTACACTGGACGAATCCTCGGTTTCACCGGATCACAGATACCTTTGTTTTTCAGGTTTTTCCAATTTCTATACTGTCGATCTTAAGGATATGAGTTATAAAAAGGTAACCAAAAACAATGAAATGGGATTCACTTCTTTTCCTACGATCACAAACGACGGTAAGACCATATACTTCTTTACAAGCGAAAACCGGTTGGCAAGCTTTGATATCGCAACGGGAAAGATCGATGATTCATACGACGATAAACTTGTCACGATAAGCGCCGGAAAAGATATGCCTTTCCTTACTCTTAACAACGAAGGAGACAAACTTTTGGTTGCCTGCAACGACGGTAATCTCCGGATGGTTGACACCGCAAGCAAAACGGTGACCAATACAATACCTCTTGGCTTTAAATTCCACCTTTATGTCGCTTTCTGCAACGATCCCGACAGGATCCTCATACAGGGAGAAGATTATTTTATAAAGATCTACAACCTTAAAGAAGACCGGATCGAATACCTGTCATACGAGCCCTATGATACACTCGGTTATTTCTCCGAGGACGAAAACAATTATTACCTTTCAAATTACAACGAGTTATTGGTGCTCAGTAAAGAGCCTTATGCCATTAAGACCGATGTCATAGCGGCAAGACTTTATAATCCGGCCAGGAATACATTTATATTTAAAAACTACGGAACCTTCTGTGCAATGCCGGTCCTTTCGCTTGACGATCTTAAAAATATGGCAAAAGAACAGTTCGGAGATGCCGAGCTTTCCGAAAACGAGAAAATCAGATATCACATAGACTGATCAAAACAGGTTCCGAAGTGATATTTCGGAACAGAACGGATATATATGATCTTTGATACACATACGCATTACGACGATCAGGCTTTTGATGAGGACAGAGACCTCCTTTTAAGATCGTTTAGAGATAATAATATTGCAGGTGCCATATGCGCTTCGGCGGAATTTGCCTCGATCCCCAAGATCGTTAAGCTCTGTGAGGAATACGATTTTCTTTTTCCCACGATAGGCATTCATCCCAATGATGCCGCAGATCTTAAGGGTGACAAAAGAACGTTTCTGGAACACTGTATCGAAACCGTCAAACCCGTATCGATCGGTGAGATCGGGCTTGATTATCACTACGATGAACCCTCCCCGGAAATACAGCGGAAAGCATTTATTTATCAGCTTTCACTCTGCGATAAGTACGATCTTCCCGTCATAGTCCATTCGCGTGATGCGGCCGAAGAGACTTTCAATATAATAAAAGAACACGGACCGGCCAAAAAGGGCGTGATACACTGCTATTCGGGTTCTCCCGAAATGGCCGTCGAATATGTAAAGATGGGTTATTACATCGGAGTGGGCGGAGTGGTAACATTTAAAAACGGCAGAAAGTTAAAAGAAACCGTTTCGGCGATCCCTCTTGATATGATACTTTTGGAAACCGACTGCCCGTATCTTGCACCGACACCTCACAGAGGAGAACGCAATTCTTCGCTTTTCCTGCCGCTCGTGGTCAGCGAGATCGCCTCATTAAAAGGCATCACTCCGGCTGAAGTCGAAGATGCCACGCTTAAAAACGCCGAACGGCTCTTCAATATATCTGTAAAGGATTTATAAGATGCCCGACCTTTCCAACATTTCAAATACGCTGGATGTACTTAAAAAGTACGATTTCAGCTTTCAAAAAAAATACGGACAGAACTTTCTGATCGATTCAAATATACTGGATTCCATCATTGAAGGTGCGGATATTACGGGGGAAGACTGTGTTCTTGAGATCGGACCGGGTATCGGCACCATGACACAGAAGTTATGTGCAAAAGCACGCTTTGTGATCGCCGTTGAGATAGACAAAAAACTTATTCCCATACTTAACGACACTCTATCGGAATATGACAACAAACTGATACTTAATGAAGATATCTTAAAAACAGACATTAAGGATCTTTGTGAAAGATACAATGCCGGAAAACCCGTAAAGATCGTGGCAAACCTTCCTTATTACATCACGACTCCCATCATTATGCGTCTCTTTGAGGAACATCTTCCCATCGAAAGCATCACCGTAATGGTGCAAAAAGAAGTGGCCGACCGCATGAAAGTCGGACCGGGAACCAAGGATTACGGGGCTCTTTCTCTGGCGGTACAGTACTATTCAGATCCTGAGATCGTAACCGTGGTTTCGAGAAACTGTTTTATCCCCAAACCAAACGTTGATTCGGCAGTCATTAAACTGTCCGTATTTAGCGACAATCCGATTAAAGTCGCCGACGAAGCATTTATGTTTACACTCATAAAGGCAGCTTTTAACCAGCGCAGAAAGACACTGGCTAATTCTCTTTCAAATGCCGGGATCGCCGGTGTTACACGGGAATCCGTTGCAGATGCGCTTGATAAGATGGAACTTTCCCAAACTGTCCGCGGTGAAGTGCTTACGCTTGAACAGTTTGCAAGGTTGTCAGACCTTATCAAAAGATGATTTATTTATGTTATTGAACGTTTTTTTACTGTTCAATGTCTGCTTTTTCGGATAATATGATAATATAGTCCAAACAGACACAACCGATTCATATCATTTTTTATAAAAGAACGGAGATACGATCATGAAAGAATTCAAAGGCTTCAAAAAAGGCGTCAACCTCGGCGGATGGCTGTCACAGTGCAATTACAGCGATGAAAGACTTAACGGATTTATAGTCGAAGACGATTTTAAGAAGATGGCTTCCTGGGGCATCGATCACGTTCGTCTCCCCTATGACTACAACATAATCGAAAGAGAAGACGGTTCACGTAAACCCGAAGGCTTTGCGCATATCGACAGAGCCGTTAAATGGGCAAAAGAAAACGGACTTAACATAGTTCTCGATCTTCATAAGACCGCAGGATTTTCTTTTTACGAAGGAGACGGACAGTCCGGTTTCTTTAAAGATGCCGATCTTCAGGAACGTTTTTATAAGATATGGGAAGAGATGTCGACCCGTTACGGTAATGATGAGGCGATCGCATTTGAACTTTTGAACGAAGTTACCGATCCCGCCTACAGTGATTCCTGGAACAGGATAATAAAGACAGCTCTTACCCGTATACGTAAGATCGCTCCCGATACATATGTGCTTGTGGGCGGTTACTGGAACAACAGTCCCGATGCGGTCAAGGATCTTGAAGAGCCTTTTGACGACAAGGTCATCTATAATGTTCACTGCTACGATCCTTTGTTCTTTACCCATCAGGGTGCGCTGTGGGTACGCGAATTGGACCATTCCCTGAGATTTACATATGAACAGAGTGAAGCGACCAAGGAATATTTTCTTGAAAGATTCAAAGAGGCCTATGAAAAGGCCAAAAAGTACAATACCACCATTTACTGCGGCGAATACGGTGTTATCGAAAATGCTACACCCGAAGACAGTTTAAAATGGTACAAGGCGATCAATGCCGCTTTTGAAGAACTTAACATCGGCAGAAGCGCATGGACATACAGATCCATGAACTTCGGTCTTTCCGATGACAGAATGTCAGGCGTGATCGACGAGCTTGTAAAATATCTGTAATACCGATAACAAAATATAGACAGACGAAGGAACAGTTATGAATACGGTTCGAAGAGCCAATGAAACCGATATCGACAGTATACTTAAACTGTTAATACAGGTGGATATGGTACATCATAACGGAAGGCCGGACATATTTAAGGGACCTGCCACAAAATACAATGCCGCAGAGCTTAAAGATATCATCGCCGATGATACCACTCCCGTTTTTGTTTGTGTAAACGAATCGGGAGAGATAATGGGACATGCCTTCTGCATTCATCAACAGCATGTCGGTAATTCGGTCCTTACGGATATAAAGACTCTCTATATCGACGATATATGCGTTGATGAAAATTTTCGTAAAATGGGAGTCGGTAAATCCCTGTATGAACATGTTATCAAATATGCCAAAGAGTCGGGATTCTACAATGTGACCTTAAATGTATGGTCATGCAATCCCGGTGCTTTAAAGTTTTATGAAACAATGGGACTTAAACCGCAAAAGATCGGTATGGAAACGATAATCGGTGATATCTGATTTAAGCCATACCGGTAAGTGGTTTCAGATCATATTAAGAGGAGGAATACTATGCTTTACGATGGCAAAATACTGATCGGTAAATCCGAGGGGGAAAACATTTATATCTATCCCAAGATGGCAAACCGTCACGGAATGATATGCGGTGCAACCGGTACAGGTAAGACTGTAACTTTAAAAGTAATGGCTGAATCTTTCAGCGATATGGGAGTTCCCGTATTTTTGGCTGATATCAAGGGTGACCTTGCTGCTATGTGTGTTAAGGGAACCGAAAATGAAAACGTGACAAAACGTGTTGAAAAGATGGGACTTAAGGATCTGGGATATGACTTTAAGGAATATCCTTCAACTTACTGGGATGTATACGGAAAAGCAGGTATGCCTCTTCGTACTACGGTTTCAGAGATGGGCCCCATACTTCTTTCAAGAATACTCGATCTTAACGATACTCAGACAGACGTTCTTACGGTTCTTTTCAAAATCGCGGATGACAGCGAGCTGTTACTTGACGATATCAAAGACTTAAAAGCGATGATCCAGTATCTTTCCGAGAAAGAGGTAAGAGACGAGGTCGCTCCCACATACGGAAATCTCGCTCCTCAGTCACTTGCGGCGATCCAGCGTGCGATCGTTGCACTTGAATCCGACGGCGCAGACAAATTCTTTGGCGAACCCGCACTCGATATAAGAGACTGGCTCGATCATGACAGAGACGGAAAAGGTGTTATCCAGATACTCGACTGTCAGGAACTCATCCTTCATCCCAGAACATATGCGACCTTCCTGTTATGGCTCATGAGCGAACTCTTTGAAGAGCTTCCCGAAATGGGTGATATGGAAAAACCCAAGATGGTATTCTTCTTTGATGAAGCTCACCTTCTTTTTGACGGAGCTCCCAAGGTATTGCTTGAGAAGATCGAACAGGTAGTCAAACTCATCCGTTCCAAGGGTGTCGGTGTTTACTTCATAACCCAGAATCCCAGAGACATCCCCGACGGTGTACTCGCACAGCTCGGTAACAAAGTTGAGCATGCACTTCGTGCATATACTCCCGCAGAGCAGAAAGGTGCAAGAGCTGCCGCAACGGCATTCAGAGAAAATCCTGCATTTGATACCTACACGGTACTTCAGGAACTCGGAACCGGTGAAGCACTGATCTCTGTACTTGATGAAAGCGGTATCCCCACTGTTGTACAGCGTGCCAAGATCCTTCCTCCTCAGAGCCAGATGGGAACACTTGATGACTCCGAAAGAGAATATCAGATAAAGCATAATCCTCTGTTCCATAAATATGATGAAGACAAAGACAGAGATTCAGCTTACGAATTCCTGCAAAGAAGACAGGTTAAGATGCAGGAAGAAGCCGAAAAAGCAGCAGAAGACGCATTAGCTGCAAAAGAGCAGGCGATCAAAGACAAAGAAGATGCCAAGGCAAAGGCTCAGGCTGAAAAAGAAGCCGAGCGCAAAAAGAGACAGAAATCAAATGCCATCAAAGGCGGCGTTAAATCCGTTGCATCTTCTACAGCCGGAACACTCGGAAGACAGCTTGGTAAATCTCTTGGTAAGGGCGGCGGATCTTTCGGTAAGACACTCGGCGGTAATGTAGGATCGGCACTCGGCCGCGGCATTATCGGAACACTGTTTAAACTGTAGGAATCAGAGATCTGCCCGGCAAATCATTGACCGCAACATATGTATATAAAAAACCGGTACTTTACAGTACCGGTTTTTTGTCCCCCCGAATAACAACCTACCGTTTCTTTCCGAAATAGTCTTTTATGACTGCTTCGGCAGGTTTTTCGTAAAATTCGTATTTTATGTATTTATCGATATCTTTGGCCTTATAGAGCCTGATCGGCCAGTCCCAAAGACATATTCCGTTTATCCAGTCTCTCTTTTCACAGGCTGCAAGCATTTCCGAATACCATTCTTTTTGCCCGTCGGGATCGCTTCCGCCTTCAAGACACCAGTTGTTGGGAACAAACTTGGAACCTTCCGTCGACATACAGCCGCTTTCGGCAAAAAAGAAAGGTTTGTTAAATTTCTTAACGACTTTCTCTATGCGGTCAAGCTGTTCTTCCCAGGATCCGAGCGGATAGTATCCGCTTGAAGAGATAACATCAACGGCATCCCACCATTTTACGTTATGCTCCTGGTATTTATCCGTATTATAAGAGATAAGACCTTTATATACTCCCCGAAGATCGCTTATCAGCTTTCTCCACTCATCTTCTCTTCGCTCGCTCATTACCATCTCACAACCCGGTATGAACATCTCGCATCCGAGATCCTCGGCAATCTCGGCGAACTTAAGCTGGAATTCCGTATAAGACTTAAACCAGTTACCCCACTTCGGTTCACATACAACATCCTCATCAAAGAAATTGATAAATGCGCGCCATGCTCCGTTTTTGCAGTTTACGGTAGGTTTAAGTGCAACTCTCAATCCGAGTTCTTCTTTGGCAAAAAGAATGATATCGGTAAGTTCTTCACGCGTAGCGCTTTCCTCACCTGTTGTGATGGTCTCAGATTGCGGTGTATCCTGCAACGCATTGGGAACAAACATAACAAAATTGGCGTTTGTTCTTTCTTTCATCGCTGTAAGACTTTCCTTGGCTTCCTTGGTAACCAGACATTTGCCGGGTGCAAAAGGTGCAAATGTCACACCACAGATATGATCCATCTTATTCTCCGTTCCGTGTCCGCATATACGCAAATATCAAAAAATGCGCCTTTCCGACACAACTTAAGCTGTCAGATCCTTATTAGAATCTTTTTACGATATTATAATAGATTTTTAATGTGAAATCCGCTATAATCGTTCCATATAGAAGTTGTAAAAAACTATTTTACGGAGATCCGATGAATTCACTTTTTGAATATACCGATACTCTGAATGCTCCTTATGAAGCCTTTTTGTTCGATGCATCAAAAGAGGTTTTCCCCGTGCGCGCTCATTGGCATTATTTTGTCGAGATCTTATATATCATCGAAGGAAATGCCATTGTGACCTGCGACGAAAAGACATTCAATCTCAAAGAAGATGATGTTTTTATCTTTCCCCCTTCGAGTGTTCATGCGATCTACACCGCAACCTACGGACCTCTCCGTTTTCATGTCCTAAAGTTTGACATCAACCAGCTCGAATCCACCATTCACTCCTCAGAAACCGGAAATATCCGATTTTCGCTCGCCTTCACTCCCGGCATGCCCAAAACCGAAGAGTATCTTAAGATATCACTTCAGGACCGTTCGGAATCCGACAGGGACAGGATCAGAAATCTGTTCGACGGCTGCTTAAGAGAACTGAACGGAAGGTCATTCGGTTTTTACTCGATCACGCGCTCTTATATCTGTGAGCTTCTTATATACTATTTAAGGATAAGACGTGAACTCGGCCTTTCAATAGCCGAAACGACGGACCGAAGAGATGCCAACAGCATCAACACGATCACGGAATATATAGACGAACATTTAAATGAGGATCTGAAAGTTGAAGATCTCGCCAAGAGATGCAACATGAGTTATTCCTACTTTGCAAAATGCTTTACGGAACTGTACGGTCAGTCATGTAAGCATTACATAACCTTCTTAAGACTTTGCAAAGCCGAGAACATGCTTCTTTTTACGGATCACGATCTGACATTCATAAGTCAGGAAACGGGATTTTGTGATTGTTCGCATCTGATACATGCTTTCAAGGAAAAGAACAATATCACCCCGCATCAGTTCAGAAAATTATATGCCGGAACCGGCATGTAGAAGCTTTTTATATTCAAGATTTCCGCCAAACAGATCAAGTGCGCTTCCGACAGTGAAATTAAGTTTCTCACCGGAAGCGTTTTTTATCGTATCGATATCCCCGTAAGAAGATATCCCGCCGGCATAAGTGATCGTAACATCAAGCCCGCACGCAATATCGGCAAGGATCTTCACAAGTTCCGTATCTATCCCGGATCTTTTGCCCTCTGCGTTTGTACCGTGTACCAGAAATTCGTCGCAGCTTTCCTTAAGTACTTCAAAAAGTCCGGTATTAATCTCTTCTTCGGAGAATTTCTGCCATCTGTCGGTCACCACAAAGTATTTTCCGGCTTTGGGTGCGGCACTTAGATCAAGAACGATATGTTCTTTTCCGACAGCGGCTTTCAATTTTGAAAGATTCTCAAAATCGATCTTTCCGTTTTTAAAAACATAGCTTGTAACGATAACATGGGATGCACCGGCATTTATGAATTCAGCGGCATTTTCGGCCGTGATGCCGCCGCCGATCTGCAAAGCGCCGGGATATGCCTGCAAAGCCTTTACGGCCTGAGCCTTATCGGCCTCATAATATTCGCTGTCGCGGGAATTTAATATGATGACATGAGCTCCTTTTATATTGTCGCTCTTATAAAGATCGGCATACCATTCGGCATCGTGCGAAGACACAAAGTTATCGTTTGCGGTATCACCCGCATCACTTATGCTCGATCCCACGATCTGCTTTACTTTTCCGTTATGTATGTCTATACAGGGTCTGAATTCCATGTAACCTCTCTTTGTTCAGCCGTTAAGTCTTATTACCAATACGCCGTCTATAATACGGAATGCTGCTGCCTCGGGAAAGTTTTCCATTTCCGCGAACTCGGGTTTTTCGGCTATTTTAAGCTCTTCCTCGAGAGTAAGAACGGGGAAAGTGAAGTTTAAATATCTTTCCATGAATGTCTGATATGAACCCGAAGAATTGCAGACAAGTTCTCCGTCCACTCCGAAATAACCGCTGAGATCGTCTTTGGTGATATCGGTATGAGGATAGATATTTTCATCGGGAAAACCTCCCAGTATCGCGATCGGCATTCCGGGCTCGTACCCTTCGGTCTGCTCGATCCTGTCTGCGAGTCTTACACACATTGCATAGGTTTTCTCGTATTTTTCGTTTAAGTTAAAGTATGCGATATTCGAAGCTACCGCAAACTGTAGTATCATGATGCATGCGCTCAATACCGATACGACAGAAAGACAGGTCTCGGCTTTTATCGGAACTTCTTTATTAAAATGCGATATCATCGATACACCAAATACCATGACAGCCACCCAGGGCATACGCATCAGCATATGGAAATATGTATCGGGCGAAAGAACGCTGATGATACATGCGGCAAAGGGAGTCACAGCGGCAAGAAGTATCGTGAGGACAATGTTGAAAATGGAGGCATACGCTTTCTTTTTAATAAACAGGTATATAAATGAAACGATACCGACCGCCATAAAGATAAGATATGAAACTTTCATGGCTTTTGTGGTACTGAATATCCCGCCGTATCTGACAAAATAGTAGAAGTTGTCCCATGCAGCCTTAAATCCAGCCGGAAGCTGCGCGATATCAAACCCGAGCACTTTGTCGGTTCCCTGGTATCCCGAAACAGCGGTATTTTTGACCGCAAGCATTATCTTAAGGGAGATAACATAGAAAGCATATCCGCCGATACCCATTACGATGTATCGCCAGATCTTTGAAAGAAGCTCGCCGGGCTTTGAACCTTCCAATATATAAAGCAAAAGTCCGAAAATACACAAGAGTATCGTGTAGGAAAGTTCCGCCTGATAAATACCCAGGCTTAATCCGAGTAAAAATACGGAAGCGATAAATCCGAATTTAAATCTGTCGGCCAGCAAATAGGCAAGTACCGCAAAAAGTATGGCGAGCATATAACCGTCAACGGTATAGGAATATGCAAATGTAGAAGCCACCGCAGGGAAAGTCACCACGATTCCGCCGGTGATCACCGGAAGGACTTTTCCCTCTATATTAAAACATTCCGTAAGAAGTGCCGCAGTTATCGAAAGCCAGAAAATGGCAAGTATACCGTTTATCATCGGAAGATCGTAGTAAGAACCTATACTGCAGGCATATGTTAAAAACTGCCTTCCGGAAGTGATCATATCCTGGTCGGAATACAGGTTCCACATCGAATCGGTGGTAAGCAGATTGTTGGTCATCGCAAAGAGATGGCTAAGAAGTCCGATCAGCATTGCCGATAAGAACGCATATCTGTGTGCGGGTTTTATTTTTTTAATGAGAAAAAACCATATTTTGTCGGGTGTCATCTCATTCTCCTTATGCATAAAACGATTTCCCTATGATTATAAACGAGCCATAATAAATTGACAACAAATTGATTTGTCTGACTTTATTCATTTCCCTTTACAAGTACCATATAAAGTGTAATAATAAAAAAAATCCACTAACGCTTGTGTTTTTTCCAATGCCGGTCGGGTATTGCATAGTTTTTGGATGCAGAATCTTATATTTCGGATTTTGAACTGAGAGTATGTGAACTCACCCGCATATTGGGGTGAGTTTTTTCTTTATCATCTTTACGGTTAATCCGGGCACGGCCCGTGTTAATACAATTCTATATCAATGTGCATATTACGGAGGAGAAAAGCATGAAAATGATCTATTCAGTTGAAGACAAGCCTTCATTCGGTAAGGTCCTAGTCTTCGCACTTCAGCAGCTGCTTGCCATCTTAGCGGCAACGATCGCTGTACCCGCAATCATAGGTAACAATATGTCACCTTCGGCCGCTTTGTTCGGTGCCGGTGTCGGAACTTTGGTTTACCTTCTTTTTACCAGATTTAAGAGCCCCGTTTTCCTGGGATCTTCCTTCGCTTTCATCGGATCGATGTTTGCGGCTTTTGCCGGCGGAGTTTCAATGTCACTCGGATATCTCGGACTTATCCTCGGTGCGTTCTTCGCAGGTCTTGTATATGTAGTTATCGCTTTGATAGTTAAATTTGCGGGAGTTAACTGGATCAACAAACTCATGCCCGCAGTCGTTATCGGACCTACCGTTGCCATCATCGGACTTTCACTTGCAGGAAACGCTGTCGGCGACCTTACAACCGGACGCGTAATGCTCGAAGACGGAACACAGGCTGCATCTCCTTATGTTTGCCTTATCTGCGGTCTTGTAACATTATTTGTAACCATGATAAGTTCCGTTTACGGCAAAAAGATGATCAAGATGATCCCCTTCATCCTTGGTATCTGCGCAGGATATGCCGTTGCAGCCATCTTAACCGTTATCGGAACAAGCGCAGGGATCGATGCGATCAAGGTTATCGACTTTGGTGCATTTAAGTCAATGCAGTGGTATCCCACATTCACATTTGTTACAGCATTCTCAGAGCCTTTTGCTTACGGTGAAGTCGGCTCCATGGCTGCTTATATCGGAACTATCGCAGCTGCATACATTCCCGTAGCATTCGTAGTATTTGCCGAGCACATCGCTGACCACAAGAATCTCTCCTCCATTATTGAGAAAGACCTTCTCGAAGATCCCGGTCTTCACAGAACTCTTCTCGGTGACGGCGTAGGCTCCATGATCGGTGCATTCTTTGGTGGATGTCCCAACACCACATACGGCGAATCCGTAGGATGTGTTGCCATTTCCGCAAACGCTTCGATCGTTACGATCCTTACAACCTCAATACTTGCGATCATCGCTTCTTTCCTGGCTCCTTTCGTAACATTCCTTTCAACCATTCCCAACTGTGTAATGGGTGGTGTGTGCGTAGCCCTTTACGGATTCATCGCAGTATCCGGTCTTAAGATGCTCCAGGCAGTAGATCTTAACGATAACACGAATCTCTTCACCGTATCCGTTATCCTCATTTCCGGTATCGGCGGACTTTTCGTAAAGTTCGGTTCTGTTGAGATCACCGAAGTTGCATGTGCACTTATTCTTGGTATCATCACCAACAAGGTTCTTTCCATAAAGAAGTCAAAATCCGAATGATACACACAGATATAAGAGAATAAGTCAATAAAAGCTCAGGTTGATCAAAAACCTTAAATATTCAAAATCAAAAATGCTCCGTGAGTTCATCACGGAGCATTTTAATATCGGTAAATATTTATTTGATCACTTTGATCCAGCCTTCGGGAGCTTCAAGACGACCCATCTGGATTCCGGTAAGTGTATCGTAAAGCTTCTTGGTAACAGGTCCCATCTCTTCCATTCCTGCAGGGAAGCAGATCTCATTGCCGTGATCTACGACTTTGCCTACAGGAGAGATAACTGCTGCGGTACCGCAAAGACCACACTCTGCCATATCTTTAACTTCTTCAAAGTATACAGGTCTTTCTTCTGTCTTAAGGCCGAGTATCTCTTTTGCAACATACATAAGAGATCTTCTGGTGATCGAAGGAAGGATGCTGTCCGACTTGGGAGTAACAACGGTGCCGTCCTTGGTAACGAAGATGAAGTTTGCACCGCCTGTTTCCTCAACCTTGGTACGGGTTGCCGCATCAAGATACATGTTCTCGTCGAATCCTTTTTCGTGAGCATCCTGAATTGCGAAGAGGCTCATTGCATAGTTAAGACCGGCTTTGATATGACCTGTTCCGTGAGGGGCTGCACGGTCATAATCGGAAACTCTTATAGTAATGGGCTTAGCGCCACCCTTAAAGTAAGGACCGACGGGAGTACAGAAAAGTCTGAACTGATAATCCTCTGCGGGCTTAACACCGATAACCGGTGAAATACCGAACATATAAGGTCTTATATATAATGTTGCTCCGGATCCGTAAGGAGGAACAAATCTTTCGTTGGCTGCTACGGTATCAACAACGGCCTGAATAAATCTTTCCTTGGGGAATACAGGCATCTCAAGTCTCTTACAGCTGTCGATCATTCTCTCGGCGTTTAAGTCGGGACGGAAACAAACGATATGTCCGTCTTCCGTTGTATATGCCTTAAGTCCTTCAAAACAGGTCTGGGCATACTGTAAAACACCGGCACATTCACTCATGACTATCTTGTCATCCGTAATGAGAGCTCCTTCATCCCAAGCACCGTTTTTATAGTTGGCTACAAATCTCTTATCCGTAGGGATATAGCCAAAACCTATGTTTGACCAATCGATATTTGCTTTTTCCATGATCCCTTACTCCTTTGTTTTTCAATATAGTAAAGCGTTAAAAACTTTGATAATCATTATCGTATTGTTTTACCCAAATGTCAAACTGTCATGCACATTCTTCTTTGGGCGGATGTTTTGTATACAGTATCTTAAGCATTATCGGTGTAAGTATCGAAGATGCTATTATCAAAAGGATGACCGCCGTAAAATATACGGGACTTACAAGCCCTACGGAAAGACCTTTTTGCGATACGATCAACGCAACTTCTCCTCTCGTCATCATACCGACACCGATCTTTAATGAATCGGCCCAGGTAAACTTACACATCCTTGCCACAAGTCCGCAGCCCACGATCTTACATACAAGACCTACGATAACAAAGCAGATCGCAAACACAAGAATCGACATGTTAAGATCGCTTATATCCGTTTTAAGTCCGATACTTGCAAAGAATATCGGTCCGAACAGCATATAGGAATTGATATCCATCTTCTCGGCGATATATTCGGAATCTCTTATGTTACAAAGAATGATACCCGCAACATATGCACCGGTGATGTCGGCGATACCGAAATACTTTTCGGCAATATACGCCATCGCAAGACAAAGCGCCAGTCCCATGATGGGGATCCTTCGTGTGTGAGGATATCTGCCGTCCATATACTTAAACAGCTTATATATCAATAAGCCCACAACTATCGAAAAGACAAAGAAAAGAGCTGTCTTAAGGCAGACCGTTCCGGCATTTGTTGAGCCGTTGCTGAGTCCCACAACTACCGTGAGTACGATGATGCCTATAACGTCATCGATAATGGCAGCACTTAAAATGGTAGTTCCGATGGTCCCCTTAAGCTTACCCATTTCACGAAGTGCCTGAACGGTAATGCTGACACTTGTCGCTGTTAAGATTACACCTATGAACAATGCCGAGAAAAACTCAGGTGTTCCGATCTTGGCAAATCCGTAAAAGCAGCTGTACAGCAATGTTCCTCCGACAAGAGGCACAAATACACCGGCACAGGCTATAAGCGTTGCCTTAAAACCTGTCTTGATAAGATCTCTTAAATTTGTCTCAAGTCCCGCACTGAACATCAGAAGTATTACTCCGATCTCAGCCATCTGACTCAGGAAATCACTTAAACTTACAAATCCGAGCACACTCGGTCCTATCAAAAGGCCCGCTATGATCTCACCTACAACCTGCGGAGCCTTACACTTACGTGCAAGTATTCCGAACAACTTTGCAAAAATCACTATTATTGCAAGATCTTTAAATACTGAAAATGATTCCATCTCTATCCTTCTTTACGATTCCCGGCCATTTCTCTGCTTTTTTTGTATTTAGCCGAGCGGGCAATGATCTCTTTTGCATCTTCCTCGGACACGATCTTTCTGGTCTTTACCGTGAAATATCTTCCGTCATCGGTTTTTCTGATACGTACCTTGATCTTGATAAATCCGTGTGTATCACACTTTGAAAGACCTAAGAAGTATTTCCCGTTCGGGGAAAAGAATTTAACAAGTTTTTTGGCTCTCGCCCTGCAGATATAGCAGCTGCAGTCACGCACTCTTCTGTCCGCAAGCATCGCTTCCTTGGTGGCAAACGGTCTTGAAATAAACTTATCATAATTACCAAAGAAAAGATGCGGCTCCGATCTTTTATCCTTGGGCGGAGTAAATACATCATAAGAATAATGTCTTAACGTATCTCCGCGCCTTATTTCCGTAAATACTTTGGCCGTATAATATGCGTCACTGAATGCGCGGTGGAAAGGTATGTCTTTTTCGATATTTAACATATCGACCGCACTTTCAAGGGCAATCCTTTTGTGTTCTTTTTCATATTCGAGAGCAAACAGCTTCTGCACATCATAAAAAGCAAACGGTCCGTCGGAAAGACTTCCCATGTTGTAATATGCCATGTTGCGCTGAAGTTCATACAGATCGAGCGGCCCCCATGTACAAAAAACCGCATCGGGTCCGCACCAGTCCAGGAACTGCTTCATCACCTCCGGGAAAGGACGCTCATTCTTGAGTTCCTGCATCTTAAGGTGGATGATCTTTCCGGTCACATAGTGCATGGTCTTAAATACCTGCGGTTTGATAAGCTCGGAAAACTCTCCGGTCATTATGCGGTCGCTGTTTAATTTAACGGCTCCGATCTCTATTATCTCAAATGTCAACGGATCTCCCGATACGGAAGGCGGGGTATTGCCCTGATTCCACTCAAGATCCAGTACGATATAATTCATCAGATTCCTCGCAAATATACTCTGATACGTTTCTACATATTAAAAGGACATTATTACTTATCGAATTTCTATAATAAGTAATAATGCCCTATTTTTCAAGTCTAAGGAATCAAGAATTTTCAAAGAAAATTCTTGACCGCAACAGCATGTTTTACGAAGTAAAACGTGCGAGTGCGGGGCCGGAGGCATTCCGCCGATGATCTGCGATTTACCGAGTTTCTACGAGGTGAGTCGCAGATCATCGGAAGTTCACTCTCGCATACACCGGTCTTGACCGCAACAGCATGTTTTAGTGGGTTTTGATTCCGGCCTTTTTAACAGCCAAATACCTTGACACATTGAAGTTTCTGAAATTCAAAGGCTTATCGGCCTTGTTGTTATCAAGAAACTTCTCCGTCGTTTCCGAATCATCCAACGAAAGTATCACATCTGCGGCGTCAAGACAGCAGTGCCTTTGGAAATATCTCATGTCGTCATATCCGTCGCTGTCCAGGAAAAATCCCGAAGACACACCCATCTGCGATACATTGAATCTTGCGATCCAGTAGTCCGTATGCGAAAAAGCAAGCACAACGTATGCCGCTATCACGAATACAAAAGAGAACTTGAACAGATTGATCTTATCGGTCCAGATATGGATAAGAAGTCCGGTCAAAAGAACGCATATCACAAAGAGTGCCCACAGTGCAAGTACCCTTACAAAAGTGAAATAGTAATATCTTATATAAAGGATAAGTCTCAAAACACTCGATGCCGTCATAATGTAAGTGCACGCGCACATCACGGTAAGGATTATCTTAAGTATTATATTATCCGAAAACAAGCTCTTCCCGATCAGTACCAGGATGAGATTAAAGAAACATATTGCCAAAAGCTGGTAAAAACCTTCTCTTGCGTATTTGGCATAGGTCATCCCTAAGGGCAGCTGCATTTTTCCAATAAAGAGATAAACGATCTGAATGACACTGAATACAAGATACACGATATCAAGCAGTGCTCCCGCTGTAACAGCCACGGTGGGATCGAAAGTTTTCCTTTCCGAATTTCCCGGAGTAAAGGGAAGTTTTGACAAAAATACAAACAGCCCGTATACGAAAAAGAACACGAATATCGACAGTAACGAAACCTTAAGCCATGTAGCTTCTTTAAAAAGCGCGTTCGATATGTCACCCATCATCCTTGCGAATACATAGTCCGCACTTGCAAGTATCGCCGTCACGATGATAAGTACCGGGATCATGATAATGACCGTAAGCGTAACTGCCAGAAATCTGTTAGGTCCGCTTTCTTTTTCCGGATCTGCCTGCTTTTTGGATTTAAGGTATTCCGACAGGTCGGTAAACGGAGTAAAAAATTTGGAAAATGCCCCAATCCCCATGCACAGTAGATTGTAAAGCGTTTTTGAAAATGACCAGTCCTTATCGTAAGAAAACTGGTGCATCGCAATATAGAAAAGCAGGATAAAAGAAAATATGATGTTAAACGCGTGAATAAACGACTTGTCCGTCAGCGGATGCGACAGACCTATCAAAACTGTCAGAACCGCCAGAAGCGCTGTGTCTTTTTTCCATGTATAGCCGAACTCTTTGGTACAAAGCAATATATAACAAAGGGTTCCAATTACGAAAAAAGGGAAGGTTGCTCCTCCTAAATTCTTGTAAAGACAAAATGAATAGAATATGGCATAAAGCCCCGAGTAAATTCCAAGTCTTGATCTTCGACCCATGATATTCCTCCTTATATTCAGGTAAACGGCTTTGCCGTCTTTGTGCTCATTCCCTTGGGGAACGGGCTTTTAAGGCATATATAACACACAGACCCGCCAAATAAAATACAACTCATTTTTTCTTAAGAAAATATGTTGCAATAATAAAAACAATTAAGAAAAAAGAACAGAAGTATGCTATATTAATTGTGTTGCGTATTAATAACAAAAGGGTTCAAAAATGAGAGAAATATCTACCGAAAAGATCACCGAAACAATAAGCTCTTTGTGTATAAGAGCCAACCACTATCTGGCTCCCGACATGAAAAACGCTTTTTGCGATGCCGTGGCAAAAGAACGCTCTGAGCTTGGAAAAAAGATCCTTGGCCAGCTTGAAGATAACTTAAAGATCGCCGAAGAAGACATGATCCCGATCTGCCAGGATACGGGAATGGCAGTTGTTTTTATAAAAGTCGGCCAGGAAGTGCATATTACGGGCGGAAGTCTTGAAGATGCCATCAACGAAGGTGTCAGAAAAGGATATACCGAAGGTTTTTTAAGAAAATCCGTAGTATCCGACCCGATAGAACGCAAAAATACCGGTGACAACACTCCCGCAGTCATACATTATTCCATAGTTCCCGGGGATAAGCTTGAGATCACCGTGGCTCCCAAGGGTTTTGGTTCAGAAAACATGAGCAGAGTCTTTATGCTTAAACCTGCCGACGGTATTGAAGGAGTCAAAAATGCGGTACTTACTGCGGTAAAAGACGCGGGTCCCAACGCATGTCCTCCGATGGTAGTCGGTGTAGGCATAGGAGGAACCTTTGAAAAATGCGCAATCCTTGCCAAAAAAGCTCTTACAAGAGAAGCCGGCTCACATTCCGAGATCGGATGGGTTAAAGATCTTGAGGAAGAACTTCTTGAAAAGATCAACAAAACAGGGATAGGTCCCGGAGGACTCGGCGGCGCAGTTACCGCTTTTGCCGTTAATGTACTCACTTATCCCACTCATATAGCGGGACTTCCCGTTGCCGTAAATATCTGCTGCCACGTCAACAGACATGTTTCGGCAGTTTTATAATAAGGAGAGTTCGGTATGGAAAAACACATTACTCTTCCGCTTACGGATAAAGATATAAAAGAACTTTCATCGGGTGATTACGTTTATCTTACAGGTACGGTCTATACCGCAAGAGATGCCGCACATAAAAGAATGGACGAAGCCCTTGCCAAAAACGAACCTCTCCCCATCGAAATGAAGGGTGCAGTCATTTACTATATGGGGCCTTCTCCCGCCAGAGAGGGAAGACCGATCGGTTCCGCCGGTCCCACGACCGCAAGCCGTATGGACAAATATGCTCCGAAGCTTCTCGATCTTGGAATGAGCGCCATGATCGGTAAGGGAAAAAGAAACCCTGCCGTCAAAGAAGCGATCGTAAGAAACGGTGCGGTATATTTTGCCGCTGTCGGAGGCGCCGGTGCACTTTTGTCAAAAGCGATCGTTGCATCAGAAGTCGTTGCATACGATGACCTCGGAACCGAAGCGATAAGAAAGCTTGAAGTTAAGGATTTTCCCGTGATCGTTGTTATCGACAGCAGGGGTAACGACCTTTATGAGACTGCGATCGAAGAATATCGGAGTGAATGAAAATTTTCCGAAAGAAGGTGTCTTTTAAATGAGAATTGCGATGATGGTAATAAGGCTTATATATGCCGTTCCCTATTACCTCTTCAGAATGTGGTGGATGGGCAATCATTCCACCAAGGAAAAAACCTATGAATTCGTAAAATATTGTGTAAAGCGTGCTAATGACAAGGGTAAAGTTTTAATAGATGTTTACGGTCTTGAAAACCTGCCGGAAAAAGACGGATATGTTCTTTTTCCCAATCACCAAGGTATGTATGACGTGATGGTATTCCTGGATTCGTGTCCCAGACCGTTTTCCTTTGTAGTCAAAAAAGAAGTAAGAAATGCACCTCTTGTAAGGATCGTAGTCGGATGTCTTCATTCGCTGGCAATCGACAGAGAAAACCTTAAACAGTCGTTAAGCGTTATAAAGCAGATGACGATCAGAGTCAAAAACGGCGAGAACTTCCTTATTTTTGCCGAGGGTACAAGAAGCCGTATGGGTAACCGGATGAGAGAGATGAAGGGCGGAAGCTTTAAGAGCGCGGTTAATGCCAAAGCTCCGATCGTACCGTGTGCATTGATCGACTGCTTTAAGCCGTTTGATGAAAAATCCACCAAAAAGACCAGGGTATCCGTCCATTACTTAAAGCCTCTTTATTATGAAGAATATAAAGATATGACCACACTTGAGATCGCAGCGGAAGTAAAAAGAAGGATAGAAGAAGTACTGTTTACGGTAGAAGCCTAAAAAACCGGGGGGTTAATTATGTTTGAGCCTACTTTTGAATCACTTACAAAATATGAATGTCCCGAATGGTTCAGGGATGTGAAATTCGGCATTTGGAGTCACTGGGGACCGCAGTCGGTTCCGATGTGCGGTGACTGGTATGCCCGCAATATGTATATTCAGGGAACGGATCAGTATGAATACCATTTAAGGACTTACGGTCATCCCTCAAAATTCGGTTTTAAAGATATCTGTGCACTGTGGAAAGCCGAGAACTTCGATCCCGATGCACTGATGGAAAAATACTACAAGGCAGGTGCAAGGTATTTTGTGGCACAGGCCTCTCATCACGATCACTTTTTCAATTTCGATTCCGAATACAATCGTTTTAACAGCGTAAAAGTAGGACCGCACAAAGATATATGCGGTTTATGGAAGGCTGCGGCGGCGAAATACAATATGCCATTTGGTATGACCGAGCACCTCGGAGCTTCTTTTGCATGGTGGCGTACCAATAAGGGAGCCGATACTTACGGACCTTACAAAGGAGTACCGTATGACGGTAACGACCCCGAATACAGAGATTTTTATCATGACAACTACGAACATGTAAAGGACGATCCGACCGGACTGACTCCGTGGCTTACCAAAAACGAAGCTTTTCACCGCTACTGGCTTAATGTCATGAAGGAGATAGTGGAT
>CACYCC010000019.1 GCA_902772805.1 uncultured Lachnospiraceae bacterium
ACCGGCCAGTTCGCCGGTGTCAAGAATATAATTGATACTGTCGCATACACTGACAATAGCTCTTACTGTTCCGTAAAGCTCCATGTCACGCATGTCCTGGTTAAGATAAAGAATGTCCTCAGAATCGTCCTTGGCTTTGGCCATCATAAGCATAGACTCCGAATTGTCTATGCCTATCATGTCAAATCCGCGGTCTTTAAGCCTTCTCGTCATCTCACCGGTCCCGGCTCCGAGTTCACATACAAGGCCGTCCGTGATGCCGTATCCGGCAAGTTCTTTGCAAATACGCTCACACCATTCATCATATGGCGTATCTTCCATAAATTCATCGTAAAGAGCGCTGAAATCAGTATATGCTTCCAAATCTTTCTCCCGTAAGCCTTGATCTGCCATCAGAGAAGGAAACTGAGTGCGGATAAAACGCCCGTACAAATAAGTCCGACTATGACTCCCGCCAGTAACACACCGCCGAGTGCGGCAAGCACGCTCTTTTTGAAGTCCATATCGAGTATCGATGCGGCAAGTGTGCCGGTCCATGCACCGGTTCCGGGAAGAGGGATCCCTACAAACAGAAACAGCGCCCAGTAAAGTCCTTTGCCGGCCTTCTCTTCAAGTTTCTTACCGCCCTTATGTCCTTTTTCAAGACAGAACGTGAAGAATTTGCCGATAACTTTCTTATCTTTACCCCATTCAAGCACCTTCCTTGCGAAAAAGAAAATAAAAGGGACAGGAAGCATGTTTCCTATCACGCCTATAACACAACAGAGGACAAGATTAAGTTCATATCCCTGATCGATCATGGTAAGTGCATAGGGGATCGCTCCTCTTATCTCTATAAGAGGCAGCATTGAAATGAAAAAGACCAACAAATACTTAATTAACATATTCCTCCGTTCTGCGCCCGGTATCACGGCCACGCACTCAAATACAGATCATATTATTTACCGAGAATCTCTTTTAATGCATCGATCACAATATGCATTTCCTCATCGGTTCCGATCGATAATCTCATATAATCTTTTATTCTCTCGCCGTTAAAACATCTGACAAGAATGTTTCTTTCACGCAATGCTCGGGCTATATCGTCTCTTTGCATTGCTCCGTCATATTTTGCAAATATAAAATTCGTATGGCTGTCTTCAAAAGAAAATCCGAGTTTCCTTAACTCCTGCTTTGTCCATTCACGGGTCCTGATGACTTTTTCTTTTATAAGTTCAAAATATTCCGTATCTTCTACCGCAAGTGTACCGAGTTCTATCGACGGCATGTTCATGGTATATGAATTGATGGAATATTTGACATCCAAAAGATATTTTATCATCTTCTCGCATCCGAACGCATAACCTATGCGCATGCCCGCCATTGCGCGGGATTTGGAAAAGGTCCCGACAACCAGAAGATTATCGTATTCATCTATAAGATCGAGTACCGAACGCGATCCGAAATCTATATATGCTTCGTCGACTATGACAACACTGTCCCGGTTTTTCTCTATGATCTCTCTGACATCGGAAAAATCAAGTTCAACACCCGTAGGCGCATTTGGATTTGCAAGCACTATACCGCCGTTAGGTACAAAATAATCTTCTTTTCTTACCCGGAAGTTATCGGTAAGCGGTATCTGTCTGTAGGGGATCCTGTAAACCTCGGCCCAAACATCATAAAACGAATATGTAATATCCGGAAAAAGAACGGGCTTGTCCGAATAAAAGAACGTAAGGAAAGCCGTTGCAAGCACATCATCGGAGCCGACACCCACAAAAGTCTCTTTGGGCGAACGGCCGTAGACTTTTGCTATCGCGTTCACAAGTTTTGATACGGTGGGATCCGGATATTTTCTGAAATCATCCGCTTTGTATGTTTTTAAAAACTCCTGAACTTTCGGTGAAGGCGGATATGGATTTTCATTGGTATTTAACTTTATAAGACCGTCTATCTTGGGCTGTTCTCCCGGGGTATACGGGATAACCCGCCTGACATTATCTTCCCACATAAGCTGTCCTTTCGGGCTTACACTTTTTATCAACCGTTAAAGTATACTTTATTATCGCGCCTTTATCAAGATTGTTTGGGAGCCTTGCATAAGCGTAATGTTTGGGGAGCCTTACATAAACGTAAACGAACGGCCGTCCTTGTTAAGGGGGATGGGCTGTTCGCCTCCCGTGTCGACCATCATCTTATCCCTGTGTCCCCTAAGCCTCTGACTCAGTGAAAAGAATATTCTGTACTCCCTGTTTTTCTCAAGGTTCACCGCAGGCAGTCTGACGACCGACTTTTCTCCTGAGTTATCTATGTCCACAACGCCGATCGGCTTAAAGCGTCCGTCATTAACCGTATACAGGATATTAAACGACAGAAACATTACTGCTGCCGCCATCAAAAGGAGCAGTGATGCAAAAAGAAACTTCCACGGCTTGTCCGCAAGTATCGAAAGAAACGATCGCTTTCCGGTTTCTGCGGTCGTCACGGGATCTAAAGACATTCCGCTTGATACAACCGTAGCTTTGGGCTTTTCACCCGGATCCGGATAATGCGTCACACTTATCATGTTCGCCGACACATCGCCCGCCGACACATCATTTTGAGATACATCCTGCCCCGATATACCGTTTCCCGATATATCGTTTAAAGACTGTTCCTTATTATCGAGCAGTTTATCAAAGTCACTGTTTTTGGACGATGAACCGGTATTTTTGCCATTTTTCGAAGAATTTGAGCTGCCGTTCCCCGTTGCTTTTCCCCCGCCGGAAGAGTTTTCGGAAGAACTGCCGGATCCTGATGAATTGTTATTCCCGGGTCTTGAAGTTTCCTGCTCGCGTTTGCGGCGTTCTTCCTCTTCCCGTTTGCGGCGCTCTTCCTCCTCGCGTTTTCTTTTTTCTTCCTCTTCGCGTTTTCTCGCTTCCTCGATCGCGGGATCCTTGCCGATGTTTGAAACGGTTATGGATGAAGAGGATTCATTGCCCGCATTGTCCCGAACGGACACGCTGTATGTGCCGTTTGAAGATACATGCCATGAACTTGACGATCCGTATCCGCCGCCGTTAAAAGAAAAGCCGGCAACACCGGAAAGATCGTCGGAAGCCGACGCACTTACGGTGACACCTTCCTCGGTCCAGGAATCGGGACTTTTGGAAAGAGACAGACTCGGGGCCGATTTATCGATATTTGATACGGTCACCGATTCCGTCACGGACTGACCGTTTGATCCGTTTACGGTAAAAGAATATGTTCCGTTTGAACTAACGGTCGCGCTCGTCCCGGATCCGCCTCCGCTGAAAGAAACGGAAGTCACCGAAAAGGTCGGATCGGTTACGGAAACACTTACGGAAACCGTAACATCGGAATTTGTCCATTCCGTTGAAGATGCTCCCGCGGAAACGGTTGCCGCCGATGCTCCTTCGCTCATGCCGCAGGCCCTTTCCACAACCGAATAGCTGTGTGAATCCGGGGGTGGACATCCTCTCTCATCAGAAACATATCCGCAGCTTTCACACTGTGTCGTCCACGCAACAAAGCGCTCACCCCTCTCCCCCGAGGGGCATACATCCGTCCATGTATCCATACGAAACTGCGTGACTCTTCCGCATTTCGGACAGTTCTGATTCGAAAATTCCTTGCCGTATCTTAAAAAATGAGTACAGGTCTTTGATACGCTCCTGTTACAGGCCGAAGAATGAACGTGAGTAAAGCCTCCGGCATAGGCAGGCAGGTCAAGGCCGGAAAACACGGTCGACATCATAACTGCCGTGAGAAAAAACATTGAAAACTTTTTGATATTTTTAAACATAAAAAACCTCCATAGCAGAATAGATCACGCCACCAAAGATGTGGCGCATATCTTTATATCCGTATGCAGGTAAGTGTAAAAAAGATTCTAAAAGCCCGGCAGATAAAAGTCCATATGTCAGTTTTCACAAAACTGTTTCCCTTATTTACGTTCGGAAAACAAAAAAGCCCGCAAAAATGCAGGCTTAAGTATTGTGCATATTTACCAAACGGCTCCGGGTGAGATCAGACCGTTTAATTCCGGATCAGTCCCATTCGTTCATTTCCTCGCCGTAGATACGTGCGCATTTTACGGCAACATGCCATCCCTTTAAGAGTTTTTCACGCTCTGAAGCATCCATCGAAGGCTCAAACTGGCGGCCGAGTTTCCAGTTATATATAATGTCATCGGTACTCTCGTAATAACCCACGGCAAGACCTGCCAGATATGCCGCTCCGAGAGCCGTCGTTTCTATACATTTCGGTCTTAATACATTTATGTTTAAGATATTTGACTGGAATCTCATCAGGAAATTGTTGGCACTTGCTCCGCCGTCCACCCGCAGAGAATTAAGCTTGATATCCGAATCCTTTTCCATCTCCTTGATGACGTCATAAGTCTGATATGCGATGGATTCAAGCGTTGCGCGGATAAAATGTTCCTTTTTGCATCCTCTTGTGATACCGACAACGGTTCCCCTTGCATATTGATCCCAATACGGAGCACCGAGTCCCACGAATGCGGGAACAACATATACTCCCGCGGTATCGGGAACGACAGTCGCAAATTCCTCGGTCTGGCGGGCACTTTCCACCATACGCATCCCGTCTCTTAACCACTGTACACCGGCGCCTGCCACAAATACGCTTCCTTCAAGCGCATATGTGGGTTTCTCGGTCGCGGATGCTGCGATCGTCGTAAGCAGCCCGTTATCGGAAAAGATTGCTTTTTCCCCGGTATTCATAAGCAGGAAGCAGCCCGTTCCGTATGTGTTCTTGGCATCCCCCGCATTAAAACAGCACTGTCCGAAAAGTGCAGCCTGCTGGTCGCCCGCTATTCCTGCGATCGGTATACTGCCGGAAAGCACGTATTCGTCGGTATGTCCGAAAAGCGTTGAGGACGGCTTAACTTCGGGAAGCATATTCATGGGGATATCAAAGTATTTGCATAACTCCTCATCCCACTTAAGCGTATTGATGTTAAAGAGCATTGTACGTGATGCATTTGTGTAATCCGTGGCATGCACGCGTCCCTTGGTAAGATTCCATAAAAGCCATGTATCAACCGTACCGAACAAAAGATTTCCTTTTTCGGCTTCGGCCCTTGCTCCTTCGACATTGTCGAGTATCCACTTTATCTTGGTGGCACTGAAATACGCATCGGGGATAAGGCCCGTCTTTTTGCGGATAGTATCGGTCATTCCCTCGGCTTTGACCTGTTCTATGTAGTCGGCGGTACGTTTACACTGCCAGACGATCGCATTGTAAACCGGCCGTCCCGTATTTTTGTCCCATACGATCGTCGTTTCTCTCTGGTTTGTGATACCGATCGCCGCAATGTCATCCGCCGTTGCGTTGACAAGCGACATTGCCTCAAGACAAACCGACAGCTGCGATGACCATATCTCCATGGCATTGTGCTCAACCCAGCCGGGCTGAGGATAGATCTGCGTGAATTCTTTTTGAGCCATGTTCACTATATTGCCGATCTTGTCAAAAAGAATACATCTTGAGCTTGTAGTCCCCTGATCAAAAGCCATTATATAATCTTTCACTTAAATATCCTCCAATACTCCCACAAGACTTTTATGAATTTAACATACCCGTACGTTTGATGTTGCCACTATGTTCGCATCCGTACCGCATATGTTCGCCGCTACGATATCCCCGATCTTCACCGGTGAAGCGGCTTTAATCTTCATAAGTTCATCCGCAACATCCATAACAAGATCCTTGGGCACCGGACGGTCGGTCTTTACCGATACGACAGGCAGCTCTCCGCCCGTTACGCTTACCGTTCCGGTCACGGTCCTTACGGGGTCGGTCATCTCGCTTTCCGCGTAAGTTTTTCCCCTCGGACATGTATTACCTGTTATGACAAAAGAACCCGGATCGGCTTTCCCGTCTTTTAATTCATATTCCACCGTTACCTGGCAGCCCATAGGGCAGTTTATACAGGTCATCGTTTTCTTTTCCATGGCTGCCTCCTATATATTCTCAAGTAAGACTTTTACTGTCTCGCCGTCTTTAAGCGTTGCAATATCGTCTTTTTTGAGCACTACCTGTTCCATCTCACCCGGCGCGCAGATCATCTTCTTACGTCTTATGACGCACCTGTCACCGATGTATACGCAGATCTCCGGATTTTTGTAGACATTACCGACTCTGAAACGTATTGTGGTAAGATCCGAAACCTTCTCGGGATGGATGATCGTGGGTACGGTATATCTCACACCGTTTCCGGTCTCAACTTTGTATCCCGTGCCTTTACCGGCTTTACCGCTTAAGCCCTTAACATATTCCGCAGCCTTTGCTCCCGCGTTTGAAGCCTCTTCGGATACATAATCCACAAGGTCGTGAACATGCAAAACGTTTCCTGCCGCGAAAACACCTTCGATGCTCGTCTCAAGACTTTCATCGACAACCGGACCGCCCGTAACGGGGCTTAACGTAACCCCCATCTGCTGACTCAATTCATTTTCGGGTAAAAGGCCGCAGGAAAGTAAGAGCGTATCGCACTTAACAACTTCCTCGGTACCCGGTATCGGATTTAGCTTTTCATCGACTTTGGCCAAAGTGACCGACTCAACGCGGTCCTTGCCGGCAATATCAACGACTGTCGTTGACAAAAGAAGAGGTATCGAAAAGTCGTCGAGGCACTGTACGATATTTCTCTTAAGGCCTCCCGAATAAGGCATTATCTCGGCCACAGCTTTTACTTTTGCACCTTCGAGAGTCATTCTGCGGGCCATGATGAGTCCGATATCACCAGAACCGAGTATCACGACTTCGCTGCCCGGCATCTTTCCTTCAAGGTTTACCAGTTTCTGGGCCGTACCTGCTGAGTAAATGCCCGCCGGTCTGTAACCGGGAGTGTTTAAAGCTCCCCTCGGACGCTCCCTGCAGCCCATTGCCAGTATTATCGCATCGGCCTCTATCGTAAAAATGCCTTTATCCCGCGACATACAGGTCACTGTCTTGTCAGCTGTTATGTCTATGGCAAATGTGGAAAGAAGTATTTCTATGTTTCTCTCTTCCGCTTTCCGGATAAAACGTTCAGCGTACTCCGGACCGGTAAGTTCTTCCTTGAATGTATGAAGACCGAATCCGTTGTGGATACACTGCATCAGTATACCGCCCGGAGACGAAGCTCTTTCGATCACCACGATATCATCGATCCCGCTGTCTTTGGCTGCGACCGCTGCCGCAAGTCCGGCGGGGCCGCCGCCTATAATGACTATCTGTTTATGCATTTTATGCAATCCTTTCTGTCATATCTCTGTTTTCGGATATTGAACGTTTCCAAAGATCACCGGCTTACTTGTGATCCGTCACAAATTCGCTTCCCTTGCCGTGTTTGGTGATCTCGGTCACGGGTTTGTCAAGTTCCCTTGCAAGTATGCCCATAACCGTAGGTGAACAGAATCCGCTCTGACATCTTCCCATACCCGCTCTCGTACGACGTTTTACGCCGTCAAGAGTAGTTGCTCCGAGAGGTCTTGTAATGGCATTGACGATCTCGCCCTCCGTCACAAGCTCGCATCTGCAGACAACCGTAGCGAAACGCTCGTCCTGCTTTATAAGCTCCTTCCGGGTTTCGTCATCGGCATGTGCCATGTTGGGGATTCCCTTTCTGGTGGCGATAAAGTTTTCTTTTAACCCCGCGCCGAGATCCTCTGAAACCATCCCGGCTATCGCTTCTCCGATCGCAGGTGCCGCGGAAAGACCGGGAGACTCAATGCCTGCCGCATCGTAAAATCCCTTAACGCTTGTGCGTCCGATGATAAAGTCGCCTTTGTCGCTGTGCGCCCTTAATCCGGCAAACGAAGTGATCACGGATTTACCGGGTACACTCTTTAAAGATACCGCTCCGCCTTTTATGACGGAGGCGATACCTTCCGCCGTGGTCGCAACGTTTTCTTTGTCATCCGTATCTTCGGCCGTAGGTCCTATCAGGAGATTTCCGTGAACGGTGGGAGTCACCAGAATACCTTTTCCCATAGCCCCCGGAACCCTGAATATCGTCGAGGAAACGAGGTTTCCGACCTTCTTGTCATAAAGACAGTACTCACCTTTTCTGGCGGTGATGTTTATCTTGTCTTCGCAGACCATGTTATGGATCGCATCGGCATATACGCCTGCGGCATTTATGACAGTGCGTGCGTGATATTCTCCGGTCCCTGTCTTAACAACAAAACCGTCTTCCGTTTTTTCTATATTCTCTACTTCGCTTGAAAATACAAACGAAACACCGTTTACACAAGCATTTTCGGCCAGTGCGAGGGTAAGACCGAACGGACAGACGATCCCCCCGGTGGGTGCATAGAGCGCCGCGTATACGTCATCCGAAAGTGCGGGCTCCATGGTTTTTACTTCGTCACCCGTCAGTATCTTTATATCCTTAACACCGTTTTTGATACCCCGGTCTTTAAGTTCGTTCAGCTTATCCATATCTTCGGGTGCAAAAGCAAGTACCAGGGATCCGTTTCTTTTATAGTCAAAATCGAGTTCACGGGATAATTGTTCCATCATAAGACTGCCCTTTACATTGTAAAGCGCCTTTAATGTACCGGGTTTCGCATCAAATCCGGCATGAACTATTCCGCTGTTGGCTTTGGAAGTGCCTTCACAGACGTCGGATGCTTTTTCAAGCACCGCAACTTTAAGATCGTAACGGGAGAGTTCCCGCGCTATCGCTGCCCCCACAACACCTGCGCCGATGACGATACAATCGTTGTCCATTATGTTTCCTCCCATAAGAAATTATATTCGGAGCAATTTCTTACAAAATAAAAGACATCCCGAACGGGATGTCTTGATTATACCAAAAACTGTATTAACCTTCAATCAAACCTCGACGGCTATGGTCGATGCAACCTCTACTTCAAGATCGAAGATCTCCTGCTCGAGTCTGGAATTCAAAAACGAATAACCGGTTTCCGTGATCCCAAGCTGCTTTCTCAAAGATGAAAGCCTTTTTATCAACTGTTTTCTGTTAATAAAATAAAATGCGGACAATACTGCTGCAAGAAGGACCGCTGACGCAACAATCAATAAGATCATCCTAAGGTCCGAGCTTCCGGGACCTGCGGACAACGGAACGTCTTCATCGTTTAAAATTATGAATGTATAGTCCGATAATGTGCTGAAAAATGTCTCCATGATCACAAATAAAACTCCTTTACACAATTAAAGACTACCAGATTTGAGCAAAAGGGTCAAAAAAAGCAAAATAATTTTATATATTCCCAAGATATTTACACGCGACGCCCTCCCGCAATGTTGAAAGCGGTGGTTTTTTGGGATATAATCAAATATGTGTTATTTCGATAATATTATTATAATCGTACGAGGATTTTTGTAAATGGATAACCGGCACGAATATATCGCCGGACTTGTAGAAAAAGTACGGAGCGGTGACTCGCAGGCTTTTGCGGAACTTTATTCAATGACCCGCGACAAGGTTTATGCTTATACCGGCAGATACTTAAGAGACAATTATCTGGCCGAAGATGCCGTTCAGGAAGTCTACATTCTTGCATATAAAAATATCGAAAAACTGAATGATCCCTCTTTATTTGTTGCATGGCTCAACCAGATCAGTTTCAGAGTCTGCTTCGATATCGACAAAAAACGCAAGGGCATCGACACGGATTATAACTCTGAACTTTTAGAGGATATAGTGGGTACCGACAGTTCATCGGACCCCGAAGCTACCGCTTTCGAAAACGACGAGCATTCCCGCCTTGTTAATGCCATCAATGCGCTCTCTCCGAGCGACAGGCAGTACATTATCCTTAAATACTACAAAAATACCAAAATAGACGATATTGTCACAATGACCGGTGTCAGCAAGAGTACCGTAAAGCGCCATATCAACGAGGCACTTGAGAATCTCAAGAAATTAATGACCGGAGGTGTGACAGATGAGTGATAAAATAAGAAACGATCAGGAAACGCTTGACAATATATTTAAGGCTATAGACAAAGAACCCGAGAAGATCACCTCCAAGGTACTTTTCAAGCAGCGCATAATAAATCTTTTATCCAACAGGGTTTTTGAGATCATCATCAGAACAATACCGTTTCTGGTGCTTGCTGTGCTGCTGTTTCACATCTTTACCACCGTTTCGTCCAAAAACGCCAAATTCGAGGTCGCTTCGCATCATGTCGAAGGCAATGCCTTATATATAACCGTGACCGGTGCAAAGATCGATCCCGACACTTCTTATATGGTATCCGACGACGGTCTTGTCACGATCCGCCCGGATGTTGACAAAAAGACAAATACCGCCGTTTTTGAATTTGACGGGTCACAGTACAACGTATACCTCTGTTCAAAGGACGGCCGCGAGATACAGATTCTGGTAAGCGGCAATACGCCCTGAAAGGATTAATATGCATAAGCTTAAGATAAAAACTGCATATTGCGTTTTATTCTTAAGTGTCGCAGCGCTTTTTGCCGCCTGCGACAGCGCTCCCCCCATGTCTCTTGACGATAATCCCGTCTCGATCGACAAGGACACCGGTAAGGTCCCCGCAACATCCACCCCTTCGCAGACGGCTCAAAAGGAGCCGGATGCTCCTTTAATAGACCCCACTCCCGTTTGTCTTGAATGTACAGCTCCCGGATCTTTGACCGACGGCAATGAGTTTGTTACGGTCGATTATTCCAACA
>CACYCC010000020.1 GCA_902772805.1 uncultured Lachnospiraceae bacterium
CTTCTGCGGATTGACCGAAAGTATCGTGGTCATACCTCTTGCAAAGAACATTCCGGCAAGAGTTACGATGAAGGGCTGGATCTCGAGATAGCTTATCAAAAAGCCCTGTACCAGGCCGAAGGCAAGTCCTATGCCGATCGCCAGAAGTACCGAAACGAAGATGTTGCCGCCTTTATTTAAGTAGAGCACGCAGCTCATTACTACCAAAGATGTTACCGCGCCGACACTGATATCGATACCGCCGCCGATCATTACGATCGTGAGTCCGCATGATACGATGATCAGGCTCGCATTGTCGTTGAGCATGTCAAAGATCTGCTGTGCATGTAAAAATCCGCCGCCAAAGAAGATCATGGCGATGATATACATGCCGATAAATATGCAGATCGTGATCGTCATCAAAAGCTGAGTATCGGTTAGCGGCTCTTTTCTTTTTCCAAAGAATCTGTTCATGACTGCTCCGCTCCTTTCTCATGTGCCCGTCGGCTTGCGATGTGTGACACCATTTTAGAAAACTTGGACTTCACAACAGGAGAACCGATGACAACCAGCAATATGATAACTATCGCCTTGTATGCCTTAACGTCGGTAGAAGAAACCTTCATGGCATAAAGCGTGATCGTAAGCATCTGGATAACGTATGCACCGATGATACTTCCGCCGATCTTGAAACGTCCGCCGCCGAGATTGTTACCGCCGATGGCAACCGCAAGGATCGTGTCCATTTCGATATCGATAAGGAGTGTTTCATGGTTGATAAGACCAAGACGGCTTACACCGATACTTCCGGCTACCGCAACACATACACCGAGTATGATAAAAGAAAGCAGTTTGATGAAAGTGGGGTTTATGCCGTTGAGTCTTGCTGCGCTTTGGTTGATACCTACGGACTGTGTAAACAGTTCAAGCGATGTAAAATGGAACAACAGCTTAAACAGCACTGCCATAACGATAACTATGATGACCGGAGTCGGAAGCGGAATGCCCGGAATAAATCCGCCGATGGCGGTGATGATCGGGCTTGAAACCGTAGGAGTCGCACCGCCGTTTATCCAGTATGCGATCGAACGGCCGCAGGTATACAGGATAAGCGTTGCGATCATCGGCTGTATCTTGAATACCGCAACCAGTATTCCGTTGAAGGTTCCGAATAACATAGCCACGATACATGCGCATACAAATGCCAGTATCACGATACCGCCCGAAATGGAAGGTGCGGATTTAAGTATCTTTACAAATACGCTGCCTGCGATCGCCGCTGCCGCGCCCACACTGATATCCTGTCCGCCGCAGGCTGCGGTCACGAGCGTCATACCCATTGCAAGTATCGCAAGTTCGCTGGCTCCGTTGATGATACTTATAAGGTTACCGGCAAGAACTATGTTACCGTCATTGTTGTGTGAAAACCCGATCTCGAAAAATCCGGGATCTCTTATTAAGTTAAATATGATCAGAAGTGCTATCGCTATTAACGGAATGGTAAGCTGACCGAGGCCGTTACTTAAAAATCTGCTTTTTCTTTTCATGTTAAGCCTCACCTCCCGCTATAGTCTTCATAACCTGTGTCTGGTTAAGATCCTTGCCCGTAAGTTCGCCCACGATATGTCTGTCGCGCATTACGATAAGCCTTGAACATGTACGCAGCATCTCTTCCACTTCCGAAGATATGAACGTTACGCTCACACCTTCTTCGGCAAGTTTTAACACAAGTTTCTGTATTTCAAGTTTGGTACCTACATCGATACCTCTTGTGGGCTCATCAAGTATCAGGTAATCGGGATGGGTAAGAAGCCATCTTGCAAGTATTACCTTCTGCTGATTTCCGCCGCTAAGTGACCCTACGGGAGTCTCGCGACTCGCGGTCTTGATATTCAATACCTTTATGTATTCGTCCGCAAAGGCCTCGGCCTCGCTTCTGCTGATAGGTTTGAATATTCCGTTCATTACCTGAAGCGCTAAAATGATATTCTCACGTACGCTTAATTCCGCGATTATACCGTCACGCTTTCTGTCCTCGGCAAGATATCCGATACCGTTCTTCATTGCATCGATCGGACGGGTGATCTTTACCGGTCTCCCCTTTATCTTTACGTTGCCGCCGTTAACTTTGTCGGCACCGAAAATTGCCCTTACACTTTCACTGCGGCCCGAACCGAGCAGTCCCGTGAATCCGTTGACTTCGCCCTTTTTAATGGAGAAATCGAAAGGTTTTGCTTCACTGCTGGTAAGTCCGGTTGCTTCATAAAATACTTCGTTGTCTATTGTTTCTCTTTCCTCGGCTTCACCGAGTGCGCTCAGTTCCTCTAATTCTTTACCGATCATCTTGGATACGAGTTCAACCTGAGGAAGTTCGCTCGTTAAATATTCGCCCACAAGTTCACCGTTACGAAGTACGGTGATCCTGTCGCTTACTTCGTAAACCTGCTCCAAGAAATGTGTTACGAAGATAATGCCGACTCCCTGGCTCTTAAGATCTTTCATAAGATCGAAGAGCATCTTGACTTCCTTGTCGTCAAGAGATGATGTAGGCTCATCAAGTATCAGAACCCTGCATTTCATGTCAACCGCACGTGCGATCGCAACCATCTGCTGGACCGCAAGTGAACAATCGGCAAGCTGCTGTGTACTACGTGCGGGAATGCCGAGACTGTTAAGTATCACTTCCGCGCGCTTTTCGTAATCCTTTTTCCTGATCCAGGCACTGTCTTCACGTCCGATAAACATGTTCTCCGCAACCGTAAGGTTGGGGCAGAGAGTTATCTCCTGATAAACCGTACCTATACCTTTATTCTGTGCATCCTGAGGTGAGCGGATCGTAACAGGTTCACCTTCAACAGTTATTACGCCGCCATCCATCTGATACACGCCGGTAAGTATTTTTATAAGGGTGGATTTTCCGGCACCGTTTTCTCCCATAAGAGCATGGATCTCGCCTTTTCTTAAGGTGAAATCAACACTGTTAAGTGCCCGGACACCCGGAAACTGCTTGTCTATTTGGCGCATCTGCAGTAAACAATCGCCCTGCATAACTATCCTCCGTTTCGCAGCTGTTTTCTTTTGTAAAAAGGCGCAGCCCGAACTGCTTTTACATACAGCTCAGCTGCGCCTTACAGTCTGACTTAGAAATTATTCACCTAAACCGTAGGTATCGATATCACCCTGAGTAAGAGTCTTTGCGTCAAATCCCTTTTCCTCGTTGATGATCTTCTTGGTGTTTGTGGTCTTAACGCCCTTGATAAGATCGGAAATGATCTGTGCCTGGAAAGGACTGCACTGTCCGTCGTAGTTCCACTTTCCGTCAAGGAGTTCTCTTAATGCCCACTTGTTGCAGTCAAATCCCATAACGATGACTTTGCCGTCAACACCGTGGGTAATACCTGCTTCGTCAAGTGCTGCAACAGCACCCTTAGCCATACCGTCGTTCTCTGCGTAGATTACGTTGAAGTCTTCACCTGAGTTGA
>CACYCC010000021.1 GCA_902772805.1 uncultured Lachnospiraceae bacterium
TGCTTTTATACCGAGAGTGGGGGCCAGCACGACCACAAAAACCACACCCGTAAGGGTGATGGAAACCGTGCCTACAAATTTAAAGATGTACCACGCGCGGGCGGAATTGGTGGTGCCGGCAGAGTTGGCCGCCGTTGCGGCGCCGGAGTTGAAGCCTTTTTGCATAATGCAAAGGCCGATGGCCGATATAAGTGCGATAAGGATGTTTGACTGGATAGTGAAAAACATGAATATCGTTTTGCCGGCCATGAAGCCGTCATGCTTTCCGAGATAACTCATTATTGTCCCGACGATCGCAGATATGATCACAACTGCCTTGAGAACAAGGCTTGTATTCTTTTGTTTTGCGGATAATTCTTTCATGATAATGCCTCATATAAGTTTTACCATATTATATTGCGCACAATATATATTGTCAATACCCCGTGCGAATCGCAGATTCGCACCTTGCTGAACACACAAATTGGCAACAATGCAGGCGACAAAAAGCCCATGGACGCATTGCATCCACGGGCATTGTGGTGATCACTTAAGTATCCCGGCAATCGCTTCGCGGTCGGCGTCCGGCAGTATCTTGGAAAACTGCTTTACCACGCGAGCGTATGACTCTTCGGGAGTATGCTTATATACCGCGTCACAAAACTTTTTCCCCAGAAACTTCTCGGGAGTTGAGTATTCCGCAACGCCCCAGCCGTAAGTGTTTCCGAGTTTATCGGTCTCATAGCGGAAATCACTTGTGAGGACATAGCACTGCTTCTGAAGTCTGGTGATCATGGTGTCAAAGCCTTTGCGGCCGCCTTTACCGTAACCGCCGGCTTTTTTTAAAGCCTTTGACATGACGGGTGCATTGGCATCCAAAAGTTCAAACAATTCCTTGTCATAAAAAGAAGCAAGTCCGTCATCAAATCTTGCGTCGAAGTCGTACCCGTCCCTGCGGAAATTTGCAAAGTCCGGAAACCACTTGGGGCTTATGTACATTGCCTTGTTTTTAAGAAATTTCCCGTAGGCACACTTCATTTCGGTGATGACCGGGCCCTTCCATTCCCATGCGGGCCAGAAACCGTTATCACCGTCGTTGTACCAGCATCCTCGCGCGATGTGTTCTTCTATCGAAAATCCCCTGATCTCGTTGGTAAAAAAGGGGACAAATCCCACATCATCGATCAGATCGATCAGATCCTGCTCAGAGCCTATCTTAAAATTATCAGAAAAAGTCATACTCATCCTTCACCCACTCCGCTCTTGCTGTCAAAGAGGGCCACTGCCGGCGGTTAAACCAAAGTTTTTATAAAAAACCGGTTCATGAAGCTGTGGCTGACTTCGGCCGGACGCTCGATCTCGGTGTAACCTGCCTTCTCATATATATGAATGGCGGCCTCGAGATTATTGTGCGTTTCAAGGTAAGATCTTGTGAATCCCGCCAGTCGCATTTCCTGCTCAACCCGGTCTATCAGCTTGTAACCGAGCCCCTCGCCTTTTACCGAATCGTCAAGATAAAGTTTCTGCAGTTCCGCCGTGTCGGCCTTGTCCATAAATCTTGCAAATCCGATCCCGCCTACCACTTCGTTTTCTTTTTCAAGAATAAAATATTTGCTGTCAGGCCGCCCGTAAACCTCGCTCAGACGGTCGAGAGCTTCATCAAAATATACTGTTCCCGGAACCGCAAGGTCCGCGGCCTCAAGATTTTTCCGCACAATGGCGGCAATGGCGGCGTTGTCACGCGCCTCGATCTCACGAATTCTCATTATCGCCTCTTTTAATAGTCTCAGACATTAAGGTAGAGCTTAAGCTCCTCGATGTAGCGTTTTGCAAGGGAACTCGGCATCATGTTCTTTTTAAGTATATACCCGATCTCCATTTTGTGGCCGATATCGGACTCTCCGGGTTCAAACCTGACCGCGACATAGTCCGATCCGTTGAGTTCCTCGCAGATGATGCCCGAGCAAAGCGTGTATCCGTTAAGCCCGACCATCAGGTTAAGGATGGTGGCACGGTCGTTGGCCTTGATCGTTCTGGGATATTCGGCGGTACTTAATATCTCCTCGGCCAGATAAAACGAGCTCTGGGCGCCCTGTTCAAAAGAAAGACACGGATACTCCGCCAGTTCCTCGAACCGTATGGACTTTTTGCCTGCCAGCGGATGTCCCTTCCAAAGGTAAACGTAGGCGTCGCAGTCGATCAGGTGGTGAAACTCGAGATTGTTTGTGTGCAAGAGCTTTTCAATGGCTTTCCGGTTAAAATCGCTTAAATACAGTATTCCTATCTCACTTCTGCCAAAAGAAACATCGTCGATAACGTCTTTTGTCTTGGTTTCCCTGATGGCAAACTCGTATTCTGACAGGTTGTACTGCTTGACCATCTCGACAAAGCTCTTTACCGCAAAGGAATAATGCTGTGCGGAGACACCGAATTTCTTTTTGACCATGCCGTCTTTGCCGTATTTTTCGAGCAATCCGTCGTACTGGTGCACGACCTGGCGCGCATATTGCACGAATTCAAGACCGTCGTTGGTAAGAGTCACGCCCCTGCCGCTTCGGTTAAAAACGGTGATCCCGATCTCACGCTCAAGTTCCTGCACTGAGCTTGTAAGGGAAGGCTGTGAAATATAGAGAACTTCCGCCGCCTTGTTAAGAGATCCCGCTTCCACTATTGTGAGCACATATTTTAACTGCTGTATGGTCATTTCATCTCTCCAATGCGCTTATTTACGCTGCTGCCGCAACCACCATTCTCGCCGCAAATTGCACCGTTGCCGCAAACAGTGCTTTTGATTATATTAATATCTCGCCGCCAAAAAAGAAAGTCCCCTCTCGATAAAAAGAAGGGACATCCTGAATTAATCATTCAACTTACCCGCAAGTGCCTTGAGTTCTTCGAGGCTTGACACCTTTTTGGAATAAAGGGTAAGAGGCGCGCAAGCGGTATATCCGATGGGAGTGATATCGTAACCTTCAGCCTCGATCTCGTTGTTGAGATATGCGATGTGCTGGAAGGAGTTGAGGTCGATCTCACCGCTGTTGAGTGCTTCGTTGGGAAGGTTGTAGGCGTCGAATACCACGATATCAAGCAAGATGTTCTCGCCGGCATCGTCAAGTGCCTTCTGTACTACTTTCCAGCCTTCACCGCTTCCGCAAACACCGATCTTAACGCGGTTTGTGCCGTCTGCGGTTGTCTGATAACCTTCAAGCTCGCTTACAAAATCGTCGGATACGGTATAGTTGGGATCGTAGTCAAATGCGGGACGGGAAGCACCTTTGTTCTTTTCAAGAATATACTCGGCATTAAGCTGTGACTGATAAGCCTTTACGATCTTTGCATAGGTTTCGTTGTCCTTGTCAGCTGTCCTTGCAACGATGACATTTACAAAGGGATTACCTGAACCGGGATCCTGAACCTCAATGATAAGGCCGTCCTTTTCGGGATTAAGTCCCGAAGGGATAGCATATGTTCCGTTGATGGTGGAAGCTGCGAAGTCATCAAGTGTTGCAACAAGAGTATTTGCCTGGGTGGGAACTATTTCAATGTTGTAGATATACTTGGTAACATCTTTTAATTCGGGAACAAA
>CACYCC010000022.1 GCA_902772805.1 uncultured Lachnospiraceae bacterium
CATTATCAGGATCTTAAACGTATCATTTCCGCAGCTACCGGTAAGGCAAGAAGGATAAATGTCATCATGCCTTATCTTTACGAAGGAAGACAGCACAAAAGAAACACCAGGGAATCGCTTGACTGTGCTTATGCACTTGAAGAGCTTACCGCAATGGGTGTTTCCAATATAGTCACATTCGATGCTCACGATCCCCGTGTTCAAAATGCCACACCTCTATGCGGTTTTGACAATTTCAGCGCTTATTATCAGTTCCTTAAAGCACTTCTTAACGGCGAAGACGATATGATAATCGATAAAGACCATACCGTAGTCATATCTCCCGACGAAGGTGCTCTCGACCGTGCGATATATTTTGCGAATGTCTTGGGAGTTGATGCCGGAATGTTTTATAAAAGGCGTGATTATTCAACGATCGTAAACGGCAAAAATCCTATTGTGGCCCATGAATTTTTGGGTGACGATATAGACGGCAAAGACGTCATTATAATAGATGACATCATCTCCTCCGGCGAAAGCATGCTGGATACAGCCAAACAGCTTAAAAAGATGAATGCCAAGCGTATATTCATACTGGCAACATTCGGACAGTTCAACAACGGTACCGAAGCTTTTGACAAAGCTTACGAACAATGCGTGTTTGACAAGATCATTACAACAAATCTTATCTACACTCCCGAAAGCATTAAAAGCAAACCGTACTATCTCGAGGCCGATGTATCAAAGTTCATAGCTCAGATAATCGATTTCATGAACCACGACATATCTGTTGCAAATGTAATGACTTCTACCGATAAGATCCATGAAGTTGTTGATAAATACAATAAACGTATCGGATATGAAATAAACGAGTGATAACAGATAAAAAAGTGCGCCGGAGCGCACTTTTTTATTGTCTTCTTCTATTGCTGTTTTAATTCTTTTCTTCTGCGTCTGTTTCGGGAGTAGGAAGCGTTACCGTAGCCTTAAACAGATCTCCGTCGAGATAGATGTCAAAGATCCCGTTATGGGCTTTAACAAGCGATTTAACGATCGAAAGCCCCAGACCGCTGCCCTCAGAGTTACGGGCCACATCTCCGCGGATGAATCTTTCCGTCAGTTCATCGGCATTGATGTTTAACTGCCTGTCGGAAATATTCTTAAGCGAAAGTGACATAGTGTTGTTTTCTTCGTTTATCGTAAGATCAAGATATACTCTTGTATCCTGAAGCGCATATTTATATGCGTTCTGCATGAGATTTTCTATCACTCTCCACAGGTATCTGGGATCGGCATCAACCAAAACCGGCTTATCGGGAAGTGACAATATAAGCGTCAATCCCCTTGAATCGTATTTTTCTTCAAATTCTCCCTGCGCCTGATAGATCAGTTCCTGCATATTGATACGGCTGATCTCAAGAGTGATATTACCGGAAGTTATCTTCGAAGCTTCCACAAGATCGACCGTCAGCTGCTTTAAGCGTTGTGACTTCTCATCAAGTATACGGATATAATTGTTTACTCTCTCATTATCTATATTCTCACGCTTGATAAGATCTACATAGTTGATTATGCTTGTAAGCGGCGTTTTGATATCATGCGAAACATTGGTGATAAGGTCCGCTTTAAGCTTCTCGTCTTTAGAAGACGTTTCAACGGCCTTTCTGATTGAATCGCCGACATTGTTGACGGTTTCGGCAAAAGTCTTGTTGTCTCCGTGCATTTTCGAGGTTTCGACCTTGGCGTTGAATTCTCCCTCATTGATACGGTTTATGGTATCGAAAATGCGTTTTCTTTCTACATTTCTGTTAAAAAGAAGTATCCCGCAAGCCCCGTCGAACAGTAGTAATACCAGAAACGATATTACGGTATATTTACTGAAAAACAGCATACATGCCCAGAAAGTATTGAATATCAAGAAACAAAGGTACAATGCCCATGTTCTTATCGCTATTCCTGCGGAATCGTATGTTTTCCAGAAAAACTTTTTGATAAACGAGCAATGCGTATCAAACCATTTGGCAAAACCGACCAGGATACTTGATTCAAACAAAGTATGAAGATATATACGCCGTAAGATATGATAAAAGAACGAAAGAGCCACAAACGCATATAAAAATACGGTCACACATTCATTGAACACGATGTCTTTTAACGGTTTTTCGTAGTCCCAGACTATATTTCCGAATATCGACATCGTCATGAAATAGATAACAACGCCAAAGAACAGTATGATCAGAATTTCCGTTTCTATAGGCATTCTGTCATAAAACTGTATCTTGATCCTGCTTCCGAGTTCTTTGATACGGTTCTTGCCGCGTATGGGAATGATCACAAATAAAGCGATAAACGAAAGAAGTCCTATAACGGCAAATGATATGATGAACGGGACTATCCTTACGGCCGTTGATATGTTGGAATAATTGATCGAAAAGATATCCTTGACGGGATATGTGGTATCAAGTCCGACCCACAATACCGTATCATCCGGCAGATAATATGAATAATTGATTATCGCTTCTTTAACATCTTCGTATTCCACAAGAGTATCCGTAAGATATTCGATATCACCGGGACATGCAAATATATAACTTCCCATGGATTTGAACGTTTCGTTTAGTTTATCGTCGTCAAGAAGCCTGTAATTTAAGAGGTTTGTATGAATATCCCCGCCGTTTTTTCCCGTGCGAAGATAAAATCTTATATTTGAATTGTCCGGATCGTATTTCTCGGTATATTCAAGATAATAGCGGTAATTGGTGTAAAGCTCTGTGGCAGACTTTTCAAGATTTGCTACAAGCTGCTCGTAATCATACGAATCCGCGGCATAGTATTCCAGGTTTTCGCCGTCACAGGAAAGATATCTGTTTGATATAACATCAAGCATTGGAACATCGATGTTTATCTGTGTATCGTTTCCGTCTTCGGCAGCATAATCAAAGACAGTTACTTTTGACTTTGAATCGGAAAGCTCTTCTCCTTCATCGATTTCATGTGTAATGGCATAAGAATATTCTTTTACACCCGAATCGGCGCCTTCTTCGGCTATGCCGGATATATCGTCAGTACTCCCGGATTCATCGGTTATTGTGAATGTTCCCGCTGTATATACACTGTTCTGTCCAAAGAAATCATTTAAGTCTTCCCATGAATCAAAAACCTGATATGAGTGTGATATTCCGTTTGTGGATATACCGAACTGTCCCCAGGCTATCAGATCTTTAAGATAATATGCCGCATCGGGACCGTTATAAGGATTATTGTCCGCTCTGTGCGCATACTGACCGATATATATTTTCTTGTTGGGATCGTAAGAACCGTCCGTTTCGAGCTGATGCTTTATGACCGCATACTTGGTGATGTTATAAACGGTATTCGTCATATTGTCGGTAAATATCGACGAATTGTAATAATCTGACCTGTATTGCTCGAGCGGAACATTTATTTCATAAGAATCGTCACCCTGCTCAATCGTAAGGGTTGAATAGAAATTATAAACACTGATACAGGCGACTATCAATACCAACGACAGCGCCTGTAATATAATGAAAAATATTCTTTTGAGATTATACTCTTTACCCATCAGACTTTATCAACCTTGTATCCGACACCCCAAACGACCTTCAGATATCTGGGCTCTCTGGGGTTGATCTCAATCTTTTCCCTGATATGCCTGATATGTACCGCAACGGTATTATCGGCACCTATAGCCTGCTCATTCCAGATCTTTTCGTATATCTGGTCTATCGAGAATACTCTGCCCTGGTTCTTGACAAGTAAAAGAAGGATATTGTATTCAATGGGAGTTAATTTAACGGGTTCGTCGTCCACAAAAACTTCCTTGGTGTCATCGTGTATCACAAGACCGCCCACTCTGTATATTTCTGAAGAATCGGCCGAAAGATTCCCGAGTTTCGTATAACGTCTTAACTGGCTTTTTACCCTGGCCACAAGTTCAAGCGGATTAAAGGGCTTGGGAAGGTAATCGTCTGCGCCTATATTAAGTCCTAAGATCTTGTCGGGATCTTCGGTCTTGGCAGATAAGATAATGATCGGAATACTTGACGATTCTCTTATCTTAAGTATCGCATGTATGCCGTCCATTCTGGGCATCATAACATCTATGATAAGAAGCTGAATTTCGTTGTTTTTAAGCGCTTCTATGGCTTCAACGCCGTCATAGGCTTTTATTACTTCAAAACCTTCCTGCAAAAGATATATTTCGATCGCATCAACAATTTCATGATCGTCATCACATACCAGAATCTTTGCTCCCATAAACTATCCTCTCCGCTTAATGTATTTTTATGGTCAAAACTCAATGAACATGCAGATTTTATCAGAAAATCTTTAAGCACTGCGATGATATTTCTTAAAAGTTTTTTAACTTTATCCGGAAATATCAAATGCATTTCGAAAGTGATCTATCTTATCGCCGTTTATCGAGATAACATCGAATCTGACCGGTGTATCCTGTGAATAATGATTGGTATAAAGAAAATGCCTTGCGGCTTTTGAGATTTTGGCGATCTTTACGGCATCAACGGCTTCATATCCGTAACCGTGAAGAGCGGAATTTCTGTATTTTACCTCAGCAAAAACAAGATATTCCGAAATGAAGGAGACATCGTTTTCTTTTTCCTTGAATATGATATCTATCTCGCTGTCTCTTAATCTGTAATTTCTTGCTATGATCTCACATCCGATGTTTAAAAGATATCGGACCGCAAGATCTTCACCCCATTTACCCTTTTTCCGTGTATCCAAATCATCCTCCGCGATCCATCTTAGCCTTGATCTTATCCATTGCATCGACAAATACGAGTATTTCTGCCACAACTTCATAAAGTTCGGGCGGAATCGCCTCGCCTACTTCCAGTTTTGAAAGCGTTTTGGCAAGCTGCTCGTCCTGATGTATCGGGATATTCTCTTCGGATGCTTTTTCTATGATCTTATCGGCAATAAGCCCCTGTCCGGTTGCAATAACACGGGGAGCGATGTCGGAAGGATCATATTCAAGTGCTATGGCCTGCTTGGGCTTGTATTTTTTGTTCTTATCTTCCATTTCTTAACCGTTCAAATATCAGACACGTGCATCAAACGATGTTTCGGTGAGGACGAGGTGTCTTTCGTTGTCCGACAACATCTTTTCAAGCGGTGATTTTTCATCTTTTCCCACTTTAAGCTCGGTTTCGAGTGAAAACCCTTTTCCCGCAAGTCTTCTTTCCAGAAAATCCATATGATGTTCCATAAAGATAAGCGTATCCTCATCTTTCATGGTAAAATTCGTGGTTATGTTCATGTCCCGCATCTTAACGTAAACATCGGTGGGTCCGAGATGTTCCATATCAAGATGAATAAAGGCACTCAGTTCATTGTCGCCGGCGGCGAAATTTTTCTTGTTGGTAAAAACATAAAGTTCGGAATTGGCACTGTTCTCGTCGTTGTGAAACGGTATCTGAATATACGGAACATACTGATTCATATCATGCATGAATTCCATGTTTTCCCTAAGATTCATAAGTCCTTCGCGCGTAGCCGAAAACTTTTCGGAACTTTGCGAAAGGGCATCCATCATGCTTTTTGTCTCTGAAAACAATTTGTCATACAAAGCCCTTACTTCTGCTTTATCCTTTAATTCATCGACATTTAAAGACCAGTTTGATGTCAAAGCTTTTTTAAACAGTCCCTTAACGCTTTCTTTGTTCAAAAATTCGGCAAGGTCCGGACGGATCTCGGTATTTACGGGAGTTTCCGGCGTTGAGGGATTTTCTTTTGACAGATTAAAAAGAACAGGTTTTGATTCATTTTCGTGAGAGATTTCCGCTTCGGCAACGGTAGTCTCTGCGGGAACATAGGCCTGCGGTTCTTTGATGTCGGTCATAACCGATTTAAGAATATTTAAATATGACTTTCCGCCTTCGTTTTCATCGCCTTCAAGTCCCGGAAGCGCGATCCCCGCCTCATGAGCGTCATTTATCAATGTCTTTATATCGTCTTCCAAATCGCCGTCAACAGCTTTTCCCGACTCCGTCAGCCGGTCCAGGACGGCATTCAGTTCGTCTATTACTTCGGTATTTTGCGACAAAGCGGCAACGGGATCTTCGGCAAACCTTTCGGAACCTTCCAAAACAAGTGCATTGTTAAGATCCGAAAGCATTGAATCGGCAATGGTGGAAAATGCCGATGTTACGGAATTTTCCATATTAAGATATGCCTGATACTGCGAGATTGAAGTAGGATTTACATCGATATTCATTTTTTGAAGATCGACGATACATTTGACGGATGCCTCGGGATATAAAGCGGCATCTTTGTATGATTCGATAAGCGAATTGCGGTCTATCGGATTTCCGTATTCCATATTTCGTCCGGTAAGTTCAAGGCTTCTTTCGTTTATCGGAATACCGGCCTGTCTTAACGCGACCTCGGCGGTTCGCTGCATGTTGGTATTCTGATAAAGAGGCCTTATCGAAATGTCTCTTCCCGCAACTTTCTGAACTTCGAAAAGGATCGATGAGCCCTTTTCGAAATTTATCATTGAACTGTTCTTTGCATTTATGGTTACGCCGTTTTGTGTAAGGATCGAAATTTCCTTGCCTGACTGGCTTGTAACTTTTCCGAGTATCGTATCGCCTGCCGACAGGGAATCGAGCATGTCGAGTACTGCCTGCTTGCCCGCATCGCTGACAGCCGCTGACATATCGGCGGCGGATGCGGTATTCTGATTGATATCAGAAGATGTGAAATTGGTAAAAATGTTCGGAATAAGCGGCATATATACTCTCCTGCGCCATGAATCCATACATGGCTTCAAAGGGGTTTATATAAAATGCGTTATAAAAGAATCTCTGTGAATGGGAGTTTTGCCATATTTTTTTAATGCGTCAATATGTGCTGCGCTTCCGTATCCTTTATTGTCTTTAAATCCGTATCCCGGATAAACGGCGTCATATTCAACCATCAAACGGTCTCTTGTGACTTTTGCGATTATGCTTGCGGCTGCGATCGATACGCTTTTTGCATCGCCTTTAATTATCGGAACCTGTTTGATACCGGGATCGACTCCCGGTATCGTCACCGCATCGTTTAATAAAACTGCGGGAACTGTACCTAGCTTTCCGATCGCCATTCTCATGGCTTCATAAGTTGCGTTTAGTATATTGATCTCATCGATTCTTTCAGGTCCGATAAGTCCTATACCGGTCGCAACGGCATTTTCCATTATCACATCATAAAGTTCTTCGCGCTTTTTTTCGGATAATTTTTTGGAATCATTAAGATAAAGTATCTTTGAATCTTTGGGAAGTATGACCGCTCCGGCTACAACAGGACCCGCAAGAGGACCTCTTCCGACTTCATCTATGCCGCAGACAAGGCCAAGCGATTCATATTCTTTTTCATAGACTTTTAATGACTCGGTCCGTAAGATCTCGGCTTCAAGGGCTTTTATTCTTTTATCCGCTTTTTCGATCAATGACCTTACCGCGGTCCTGTCATCACTTTCAAATTCGGCAATGAGACCCGGGAGCGCTTTGATATCCGCATTTTCAAACAGTTTTTTGATCTCTGAAATCGTCATTTTCAATCGTATCCGTTTCGAATGATATTCTTTATCGGACTTTACCGAACTTTTTGAACGGTAATATCCTTATCCACACTTTTCCGAGTATTTCCCGCCTGTGAACCGGCCCGACGGTATATCTCGAATCGTCCGAATCGTTACGATTATCACCCAACACATAATACTCGTCTTTGGCGAGAGTATACGGTTCAAGGCTTGAACCGAACCGTTTTATCACTTCGCGGCCGTAGTTTTCTTCCAATACTTCACCGTTTATTAAGATGTCTCCGTTTTCTGTCAGTTGAACGGTTTCACCGGGAAGACCGATTATGCGCTTAACGTAATTTTTCCCGGAACCGTCACGGAAAGGAAATACAATAATATCAAATCTTTCGGGGTCATTGAATCTGTACGAGATCTTATTAAGTATGAGCCTGTCTCCGTCTATAAGCGTATCGTTCATGGAATCACCGATAACGACTGTCTTTTGACCTACATATTTGATAAAAAGAAGGGTTACGATAACAACACCAAGAAGATAAAGACTGGTAGACAAAAAATCTTTTAATTTCTCATTCATTTCAGGTCCTTTCGCATTGAATGCGATTCAATGCCGGTTATTTTCTGATTTAAGATCGAACACTCACATCTTATGCGGATGTTCGGACTGATGCGGACGTTCAAGGCTTATGTGCCCGATCTTTCCCGCTCTGAAATCATCGAGTATCCTTACGGATGCACGTTGTTCATCGGGAACACCGCCTTTTTTAAGACACTTTAAAGTCTCGGCCGCTCTGTCGATCATCAGCGATTGCCTTGTGGCAAACTGAATATCCGAAATATCACGTTCAAGCAATTCTTCATCGATACCGTACTTTAAAAGTGTGTTCGGATAATTATCCTTAAGATACATCAAAAGTTCACCGCACAGTTCTTCGGTAACCAGTATCTCGTCATTGATCGAGCCTATCATGGCAAGCCTTAAGCCGACATTTTTATCCTCAAATTTAGGCCATAAAATTCCCGGAGTATCCAAAAGTTCAAGATCCGAGTTTATCTTGATCCATTGGTTTGTACGGGTAACACCGGGTTTATCTGCGGCACGGGCAATATTTCTGCCGACAAAAGCATTGATAAACGTTGACTTTCCGACATTGGGTATACCGGCAACCATCGCACGGATAGACTGATTTTTGATACCCTTATTAAGATTCCGTTGTATCCTTTCCGCACAAACTTCTTTCACAGCCGGAAGGATCGCCTTTATGCCTTCTTTTTGCTTGGAATTGATAAGCAGCACTTTTATGCCGCGATCTTCAAAGTATGTTTTCCATGCCTTATTAATATTATTATCGGCAAGATCTGCTTTATTGAGTAGTATAAGTCTGAATTTACCTGCCGCCATTTTATCGATGTCCGGATTTCTTGAAGAAAGAGGACATCTTGCATCCAGCAGTTCGATAACAAGCTCAACGTTTCTAAGATCGGCCTGCATCTGTTTGCGGGCTTTGTTCATATGCCCGGGATACCATTGTACTTCCATGCAATACTCCGTGATATTTGTACGGCCCGAATGCTTAATTCATCTTACAAGGCCTAAGTTTTCAAGATTTTTGGATAGTTTAAACCAAACCTTCCCAACAAAAAACGAACTTTGGACAATACCTATGTTTCCCGATCTTGAATCTTCCGAAAAATTCCTGTTATCGCCAAGAACTATAAACTGATCGTCTTCCAAAGTCACTTCATTGAGCAATAAACCGGGATCGGCAATCTTGTCGTAGGCTCCCTGTTCATCCAGTAATACACCGTCAATGTAAACATAGCCGTCCTTTATCTGTACCGTTTCGCCCGGAAGACCTATGATACGTTTGACCGAAATATGTGTATCTTCATTGCCGTTTGGAACAAATGCCACAACGTCTCCCCGTTTTGGCATTGAAATATTATAAACAAGCCTGTTTATCATTATATGCTGGCCCGAATACAGTCCGGGTTCCATTGAATTTCCTATGACATTTGTTCTGAATCCGAAAACATACATAAGAACAAATGCGATAACGGCCGAGATAACTATCCAGAATACCCAGCTTACCAGTTCACGTATATGTTCGGCACTTATCTTTTTGGCGGGCTTTCTGTTAAAATCAAGCCCTTTATATCTTCTGCTCATATACTTAATTATACTTAGGAATCAATAATTTGTGAAACAAATTTTTAACAGACAAAAAACGCTTTCCGTAATCAAAAGACGGTAAAAAAAACGGAGCAGCATCGACTGCTCCGTTAAGTATTATCTTAATACTTCTTTAACCTTAGCTCTCTTACCAACACGATCTCTTAAGTAGAAAAGTTTAGCTCTGCGAACTTTACCTCTTCTTACAACTTCGATCTTGTCAACGTTGGGGCTGTGAAGAGGCCATGTCTTCTCAACACCGATACCGTTTGAAGTCTTTCTTACGGTAAATGTAGCTCTTGAACTTCCGCCCTGTCTCTTGATGCAGGTGCCTTCAAATACCTGAATTCTTTCTTTTTCGCCTTCTTTGATCTTGGCATATACCTTAATGGTATCACCTACGTTAAACTCTGTAACGGTTTCCTTGAGCTGAGCTTCTTCGATTGACTTGATAATGTCGTTCATTGTGTTCCTCCTTAAATCGTCAGATGTTCATAAAGCAATTCTGCCACAGAGGACCATCCCATTAATGCAACATTGGCATTTTATCACAGGTGTGATTTGAATGCAACTGTTTTTTCTTTTATTTTCAACTGCTTGTGTTTATTGTAAAAATGATGTTTAACGATGCCTTTCTCGCAGATCGTCCATATATTTTTCATTTATATTCGGTCTGAACTTCCTGGTTTCTGCCAAAGACATGTCATAACGCCATTTTTCAACCTTGGCATGATCGCCGCTTAACAAAATTTCGGGAACCGCTTTTCCACGCCATACTTC
>CACYCC010000023.1 GCA_902772805.1 uncultured Lachnospiraceae bacterium
GTAAATACTATCAGTGCATTTGATTTGAACGCATAATTAAGAAAACATGATAAAAAGAAAAATAAAGCGCTTAATACACCCGGTTTCTTAAGTGCAAGCAAAAGCGCATAAATGCAGACAAGACTTAATGCGGCAAACGGAAGATCGCCGTATATGAATACGCTGTAAAAATACAGGGGAACAAACAAAACCGTCAGGACCGAGAAAAAGAAAACGGATTTTCCCCGTAGGTCTTTGGGAACAATTTCAGAAATTATCCCGGTACCCGCAAGGACGATCGTGGGCACGGACAATCCGATGACACACATGATGGCTCTTACGTTATCGGGTCCGAAGATCTTCATGACGATCCTTAAAAACGATACAAAACCGTACTGGTAAGGAAAATATACGAGATAATCGTCGGGGCCGAGTGCACCTTCGCCGAACTCATGTAAATTGATCGCCCGGGCAAATTCCATCAGAATCCTGGCATCGGACTGCGGCACGGCATTTGACGAAAAGATCCATAAAAGAGCAAGCCCATAGGTGATAACAGCCGCAACCGCCGCTATCACAATGGGCTTAACATTTACAAGACATTTATCGTAGAGAACGGAAAGTCCTTTAAAAAGAAACCATCCCGCCAGCAGATAAAGGGCAATATAAAAGGGATTTGTAAAAGAAAGAAACACATGCTCGTCGTAAATGGTGAAATTAACGCCCGTGATCGCAAAGCCCACCACAAAGAGCCCCGTAAAGAGCACGAGGAGAATATAATGCATTACTTTTGCATATGTCTTTTCCTCTTTGATCACCCGTTATACCCCATTTCTTTAAGAGTCATTTCAGCACGTTCTATATCATTCGGCCTTTCAACCGCAACGCCGTTCGTCATCATATAACGCTCGGCACCTTTTCCGAGGATGAGTATCGTATCATCGGGCTTTGCGTCCCGGATGGCCTTACTGATGGCCTCATCCCTGTCTACTATAAGTTCGTAATTGGTCGCATCGGGAACGGTCGATACCATTGTTTCCACCAGCATCCGGGGATCTTCGTACCTGGCGTCCTCTATCGTAAAATAATTGTAATCCGCGTTGGCGGTACAGAATTCAGCCATATCCGTGCGGCGGTACACATCTCTCGATCCGCCTGCGCCCACCACTATCACAAGCCTTCCGACCTTTCTGGTATCTCTTAGGAACTTAACAAGATTGGCCACGGAATTGGCGGTATGTGCATAATCAACCATTACCTTAAAGGGCTGTCCAAGCTCTATCTCAGTCTGGCGCGCCTCTACGGGCTTTAGGTTTTCGATGCACTTTATGATGTCCGTAACGGAAATGTCAAAGTGTGCAAGACATCCGATGACCGCCATAAGATTGTATACGTTAAATCTTCCGGAAAGCGGCGAAACCACTTTGTGCGTTCCGAGATCTCCGTTTAACGTGAACGAAAGCCTGTCAAAGCCGACTTCGATATCCGTTGCAAAAAGATCCGCCTCTTCATCAATACCGTACGTGATGACCGGTGCGCTTGAATGCTTGATAAAGAAGTGCTTGTACGGATCGTCCGCATTGATGACACATATTCCCGTCGACTTGGTGTATTCCATGAGTTTGGCCTTGGCGGCCGCATAGTTATCCATGGTCTTGAATATATCAAGGGCGTCTCTTGTCAGGTTCGTAAATATCGATGCGTCAAAAGAAACCCCGTCCATCTTCCCGGTACCGAGTCTTTCACCGGTAGCTTCCATGGAAACAAACTCGCATCTGTCCTTTTTAAAGCCGTTAAGCGCTTTGAAAAGTTCTTCCTGAAGAGGAGTGGTATAATCGTTTTCCTGGGTGTAATGCTCGCTTCTGATGCCGTTTGTGCCGATATAACCGGTCTTATGTCCCAGCATATTAAGTATCTGGAATATCACTTCCGATGTTGTTGTCTTGCCGTCCGTTCCGGTAACGCCTATCATCGTAAGCCTTCCGAGCGGTGCACCGTAAAAACGGTTTAACATCTCATTCATGGCACGCTGTGAATCTTTGACGATCACCATCGGTATGTCGATGCCTTCAACTTCATGCTCACATACGACCGCAACCGCACCGTTTTCGACAGCGCCTTTAATATAATCATGTCCGTCTACCGTAAGTCCTTTAACGGCGACAAATAAAATGTTCTTGCCCTTCGTACGCGAATCGTCCGAAATAAGATCTATCGGAACATCATATTCGCAAGGGATCAGATCTTTAAGCAACATGTTTATTTACCCAATTCCTCAATAATACTGTCTCTGATGATATCAAGTCCCTTGAACAGATCCACATCCACTATGGTAAGCGGAGGAAGTATCTTAAGTACGGTATCTTTGCGTCCCGCACGTTCAATGATAAGCCTCTTTTCAAAGCACTTGTCTGCGATCCTGTGAACAGCTTCGGGATCTCCGAGAGCACTTAAGTCGATGCCCCAGATAAGACCGATACCCCTGTAAGTGATGCGGGGATCGATCGGAAGTATCTCTTTTTCGATATATTCTTTGACGAGAGCACCCTTCTTTAATACCATTCCGTCAACGTCGTGCTCTACGTTAAACTCTATTCCGCGTCTTGCGGCCACAAATGCGATCTGATTGCCGCGGAACGTTCCGTTGTGTTCGGCCGGTTTCCATATATCAAGATCTTCTCTTATGAGAAGGAGTGACATCGGGAATCCGTATCCGCCTATAGACTTTGAAAGCGTTACCATATCGGGCTTAATGCCGGCTCTTTCAAACGAGAAGAACGTACCCGTCCTCGAACAGCCTACCTGTATCTCATCGGCGACAAGCAGGATGTCGTTTTCATGACAGATCTTTTCAAGTTCTTTGAGCCACTCAATGCTTGCGACGTTTATGCCGCCTTCAGCCTGAACGGTCTCAAGAAAGATCGCTGCGGGCTTTTCCATTCCGGAATGATCGTCGGTTATGACCTGTCTTAAAAACTTGAGTGAATCAAAGTCATCACCCATGGTGTTTTCAAAAGGTACAAAAGAAACATTGTCGAGCGATACCCCGGCTCCGTCACGGCTTGTGCGGTCGGTCGTAAGCGCAAGGCTTCCGAGCGTCATACCGTGGAAAGCTCCCATAAATGCGATAACGTTTGAACGCTTTTTGTTTTTGCGGGCAAGCTTTAATGCCGCTTCAACAGCATTGGTACCGGTGGATCCGCAGAACATGATCTTGTAGGAAAGACCTTTGGGATCGAGTATCTTTTCTTTAAAGGTCTTTATAAAATCAGCCTTGGCGCCGGTGTACATATCCATGGCGTGGGTAATATTGTCTTTTAAAAGATAATCAATGATGTCACCCTTGATCTCGCCGTTGTTGTGTCCGTAGTTAAGTGCGCCGCATCCTGCCAGGAAATCGACATACTGATTGCCGTCTTCGTCGAATATCGTGGCGTTTTTGGCTCCCACAAACACGACAGGGTATTTACGGCAGTAGCTTCTGACCTGTGATTCGTTTTCCTCTATTATCGTTTTCAGTTCACTCATAACAATGTTTCCTCTCGTTATACATATTCGGGCTTTAAAGGAGCCTTGGAATCAATGAAATATATCTCATACCATATTAAAAACGCATATATCGTATATATCTTACGTCCGTTGTTCCTTGTGCCCTTGTGATGTTCATCAAGCAGTTTCATGAGTTCGTCGTGTTCAAAAAATTCGCCGACCCATTCTTTTTCAAACATCTCTTTTACTTTGCTGTACCACTTGTCTTCTTTGATCCAGTCCTTGAACGGTACCAGGAATCCAAGCTTTTTGCGTTTTGCCCATTCCTCGGGGATCGTAAGGTTTGCCGCCTCTCTGAAGGCATACTTGGTGATATAGTTGTGGACAAGATATTTGACCGGTATCTGCTCGCTTACCTTAAATACCTCTTTGTCAAGAAACGGAACTCTTAATTCAAGCGAGTTGGCCATTGTCATCTTGTCGGCTTTTAACAAAATATCATA
>CACYCC010000024.1 GCA_902772805.1 uncultured Lachnospiraceae bacterium
AAACATCAGTTATGAAGTTGAGGACAACAAAGAGATCCTCAAGGACATCAATCTTAAGATCGGTGAAGGTTTTGTGGCGATCACGGGCCCTAACGGCGGCGGTAAATCGACGCTTGCCAAGATAATCGCAGGTATCGTTAAACCCACATCGGGTAAGATCTACTTAGACGGAGAGGATATAACCGACCTTTCCATTACCGAAAGAGCCAAGAAGGGCATCAGTTTTGCCTTTCAACAGCCCGTAAAATTTAAAGGGCTCACGGTCAAGGATTTACTGACACTTGCGTCAGGAAAAGCCATCAAGATCGATGAAGCCTGCAAATATCTCTCTGAAGTCGGACTTTGCGCGAGAGATTATATCAACCGTGAAGTCAACGCATCACTTTCGGGTGGTGAGCTAAAGAGGATCGAGATCGCCATGATACTGGCAAGAGAGACCAAGCTTTCGATATTTGACGAACCCGAAGCGGGTATCGATCTTTGGAGCTTTAATTCTCTTATAAAGGTATTTGACAATCTTCACGACAAGATCAACGGAACGATCATCATAATATCGCATCAGGAGCGTATCCTTAAGACAGCCGACAGGATAATAGTTCTGGGCGGCGGAAAAGTATTAAAGGAAGGCACGCGCGAGGAAGTCTATGACGATCTCATTGACGACATCGGCGGCGGTGTCTGCGAAAGACTGGTCGGAGGTGAGGCATGATGAACGAATTTGAAAAGAACTTACTGGCCGAGGTGGCAGACATTCACGGAACACCCGAAGGAGCCTACAATATACGTGCCAACGGTAAAGCCGCGGGCAGAAATTCAACAGCCAACATTGAGATAGTTTCCAAAGAAGACAAGCCCGGTATCGATATCATCATAAAACCCGGCACCAAGCATGAAAGTGTACATATTCCCGTCATCATCAGCGAGTCCGGTCTTAAAGATCTCGTATATAACGATTTTTACGTAGGAGAAGATGCCGATGTTGTGATCGTGGCAGGGTGCGGAATACATAACTGCGGAGATCAGGAATCGGCTCACGACGGAATCCATACATTCCATCTTGCCAAAAACGCAAAAGTCAAATACATCGAAAAGCATGTGGGCGAAGGTGACGGAAACGGTCAGAACGTCATGAATCCCACAACGGAAGTTTTCCTCGAAGAAGGTGCCTACATGGAGATGGAGACGACCCAGATAAAGGGTATCGATTCCACGATCCGTGTAACAAACGGCGAGCTTAAAGACAACTCCACTTTGATAGTGCATGAAAAGATAATGACTCACGGTGAACAGTTCGCAAGGACAGAGTTCAACGTAAAGCTTAACGGCAAGGGCTGCAGCACGAATGTGGCTTCCCGTTCGGTGGCAAAGGGAAATTCCAAGCAGGAATTCTTTTCCGATATCGTCGGAAACAATGAGTGCAGCGGACATTCTGAGTGTGATGCGATCATCATGGACAATGCGGTCGTTTCGGCAACTCCCAAACTTATCGCCGCAAACGTCGATGCGGCTTTGATCCACGAAGCCGCGATCGGTAAGATAGCGGGAGAGCAGCTCATAAAGCTCATGACACTCGGCCTTGATGAAAAAGAAGCCGAAGAGCAGATCATAGCGGGATTCCTTAAATAATAATGCGATGTATAATTGTATACAATGATATTGACATACGACACAAGGTCGGCTAAAATCATAAAGACTAATTTTTGTGCGCAGCGTTTTACCCCGAGGGGCGACTGCAGTGGAGGAATAAAATGTCTTTAGAATTGTCCAAGAAAGCTCAGGCTGTTAAGCCTTCATCAACACTTGCCATCACCGCCAAGGCCAAGGAACTCAAGGCGAGCGGAGTGGATGTTGTGGGATTTGGAGCAGGAGAGCCTGATTTCAATACACCCGAAAATGTCTGCAATGCAGGTATCGAAGCCATAAGAACCGGTTTCACCAAGTATACCCCCGCATCGGGCACCAACGAGCTTAAATCCGCCATCAGCCGCAAATTCAAGGATTTTAACGGCCTTGACTATGCCCCCAACCAGATCGTTATCAGCAACGGTGGCAAGCAGGGACTTTCAAACGTATTTGATGCGATCTTAAATCCCGGCGACGAGGTCATCATTCCCGCACCTTACTGGCTCAGCTATCCCGAAATGGTAAAACTTTCCGACGGCGTTCCGGTATTTGTTTACGGTTCCAAGGAAAACGGCTACAAGATAACCGCAGATCAGTTAAGAGACGCGATAACCGACAAGACCAAGGCATTTGTTTTAAATACTCCCAGCAATCCTACGGGTATGATCTACACCAGACCCGAACTTGAAGCGCTCGCTAAAGTCATCGTTGAAAAGGATATTTTCTGTGTATCCGATGAAATGTACGAATACCTTATTTACGGCGATGAAAAGCATGTAAGCATCGCTTCTTTAAATGACGAGATCTACAAGCGCACCATCACCTGTTCCGGTCTTTCCAAGTCATATGCCATGACGGGATGGAGAATAGGTTACACCGGCTCAAGCGTAGAGATCGCAAAACTCATGGGAGCCATGCAGTCACATGCGACTTCAAACCCCAACTCAATCGCCCAGTATGCTTCGGTTGAAGCTCTTACAGGCCCTCAGGACGCAGTTAAAGTCATGAAAGATGAGTTTAACCGCCGCAGAGTCTATATGTACAACCGTATCAAAAACTTCCCTTATGTCGATGTTTTGGAGCCCAAGGGAGCTTTCTACGTATTCGTCGATCTGAGTGAAGCCCTTGCAAAATCCTACAAAGGTGTTAAAGTGGAAACAACGGCCAATCTCGCCAAGATGCTGCTTGACGACTATGCCGTAGCGGTCATTCCGTGTGCGGACTTCGGTTTCCCCACGCATATCCGCTTATCGTATGCGATATCCATGGAAGCGATCACCAAGGGCCTTGACAGGATCGAGGAGTTCTTAAGAAGCCTGGCGTAACCGTTTCCGGCACATTAATAAGGAACTGTTATGTCTTTATCCGATTCGATATTTATTTTTTGCTTTTTACCTATAGCATTATTACTGTTTTATATAGCCAGGGAAGAACTGCGGGAATACATACTCGTGGTTTTTTCGCTTTTATTCTATGCTTTCGGTTCGCGCACGTATTTCCTTATCTTACTGGCTGCCACGGCAGTCAACATCGTCCTGGCGCGTTTTATTTCACGGGCAAAAGAAAATGCTCTTAAAACCGTACTTCTGGTGATCGGAGTCATTGCCGATGTCGGTCTGCTTTCTTTTTACAAATTCAGATTACCCGCAAACTTCATATGGGAAAAACTCACGGGAAGGCTTATATTCGATACTTCCCTGATGCTGCCGCTCGGAATATCGTTTTTTACGTTCAAGGCGATATCGATGCTGGCAGATTCATATACCGGGAAAGCCAAACTTTCCCAAAATCCGATCCACGACGCACTTTACCTCACGTTCTTTGCACAGATCACTTCGGGACCTTTATCAAGATACAACGACCTTAAAAACATGTCGGGAGAGCTTGAAAAGGGCTTTAAGAGATTTGACTATATCAGCGAAGGTGTGTACAGATTTGTGATCGGTATTATCAAAAAGCTCCTGATCGCAGATAATCTCGGCAAGATCACGACAGAAGTGTTCGGAGCCGATTACGCATCGGTTTCAAGCGCATATCTGTGGCTGGGTTCAATATGCTTTTCGCTTAAACTTTTCTATGATTTTGCGGGATATTCGGATATGGCGATAGGTATCACCAAAATGTTCGGATATGACTGCCCCGAGAACTTCGACTATCCCTATACTACTGAATCGGTTGCGGGATTCTGGAAGAGATGGCATATGTCGTTAAGTTTCTGGTTCAGGGATTATGTGTATATTCCCTTAGGAGGATCGAGAAACAAAACGGCTTTTCGAACTTATGTAAACTTATTTGTCGTATGGGCGCTTACCGGAATATGGCACGGAGCCAGCATTCACTTTGTGGTCTGGGGACTCGGATATTTTGTGCTGATCTCGCTTGAACGCCTGACGGGACTTCCCACAAAACTTAAAAACGGCTTTGCAAAAGGCCTTTACAGGGTATTTACATTACTTTGCATCAACTTCCTGTGGGTAATGTTTAATGTAACAGGCTTTAAGCAAGGTGTTCTTTTTATAAAAGGCATGATCCTGCCGCAGTCCGACGAACTGTCGCTATTAAGGACCGGCGTACTTTTAAAGCAGTACGGAGTTTTCATTGCGGTTGCGGTGCTGCTTTGTATGCCTGTTACGAAGGCCGTTAAGACCTTTATCGATAAAAAGAACATAAAAGCGCTTACCGTGGTTTCCGAATGCATAAGCTTTGCGGTGCTGGCGGTGCTGTTTATACTGTGTGTTGCACTTTCGGTTTCGGGGCAGAACAGCCCGTTCGTGTACGCACTTTTCTAGATTTGATCGCGCTGTTGCGCAGGGCATTTAATTTTGTGAAGGAGAGAAAATGGCCGAGATGCGAGCTAAACTCAATTTCAAACATATATTGGCAGTCTTTTTTGCAGGCGTGATGATCTTTGTGTTCATCACATCCGATTCGCTCGGATTGATGCTTGGCTTATTAAGGTCGCTTTCTTTTAACACTAAGAGTACAGATCCCGCCGCCGCAGACGGCACCGGGACCGATGTTACCGCTTCGGTGGAACCTGTTGATATAGGAAATGCGGACAGTAAACTCCTTGACGATATCGCAGGCAAAAATGAACTCGTGGACTTTGCGGGTGACTTTCAAAAGACTTTGGGGATCAAAGATTACTATGCGGCCGACGGTATTTACATAACCGACAGCGGTGTCATAGAAGCCGCATATCCCGAAACTTCGCTTGAATACGAACTTTCTCATACACTGGAACTGGGTGATTTTTTGAAGGCTAACGGCATTAATTTTATGTATGTCAATCAGCCCACCAAATATATCGACGATTCGGAATTTGAGCGTGAATTCGGTGTTAAGACTTTTTGTAACAGAAATGCTGACAACTTTATAAAGGGCTTAAGAGATGCCGGTGTTCCGGTACTTGACTTAAGAGAATCGCTTGTGAGTCAGGGAATGAATGTAAAAGACATGTTCTACAGGACCGACCACCACTGGACCGTTCCGACGGGACTCTGGGCAGCGGGAGAGATAGCGAATGCTTTAAACGAAAACTTCGGATATGACATAGATCCCGAATATTACAATCCCGACAATTTTGTCAAAGAAGAGTACCCGGAAGTCTGGCTCGGTGAGCAGGGCAAGAAGGTTTCTTTGTCCTACGTGGGACTTGACGACTATACATGTATGTATCCCGAATACGAGACTTCTTATACATTTCCCGGAGACTGGGACGATTATTTCGAGGGAGATTTCAGCTACTTTGTACAAAGAAGCGTTATGAATACCGAAGTTGACGTATACGAAGCCTACAGCTGGCATTACGGCTACGCAAGATGCGATGTTACCAACAATCTTGTGGAAAGCGGCAATGTCTTACTGATATGCGATTCGTATGAACAGACCGTCGAGCCTTTTCTTTCGCTCGGACTTAACAAGACCGCATCCGTGATCATGAGAGATATGGGTGAAGACTTTGATATCAGACAGTACATACTGGACGGAGGTTATGATACGGTAGTCATAACATATGCCCAGACATGGTTCGGAGCTCATGACGATCCCGAAAACATCAATTCGGTAATGTTTGATTTTTAAACAACATTTTGTGCTTTCCATAACTTGTGGGGGAATATGTGGTATATTTTCGCCTTTGGCACTGAAATTGCCGAAAAATAAGTGAAAATTAGGGTTTGCAATATTCTTTTTTTATGTTTATAATTGTTCTCACAGTTTACGTAAAATAGTAAAAGAGGAATTTCCCTGGGTTATGGAGAAGGTAATAGAAGCATTCATATCTTATTTACATGATGTAAAGAAGATGTCATTAAACACGGAATTATCTTATCGCCGTGACCTTAAGAAGGTAGCAGATTATCTTGAAGGTCAGGGTATCAGTGATTTTTCCAAAGTTACATCCACAAATCTCAATTCATACGTGATCTTTATGGAAAAGAACAATTTTTCGGCAGCGTCTGTTTCCCGCAGTATCGCCTGTCTTAAGTCGTTCTATCATTTTATGGTCAAAGAAGGTATTGTGACCGAGGATGTTTCCGAGGAATTAAAGGCACCCAAGGTAGAGAAAGCCATGCCCAAGATATTATCGCCCCAGGAGGTTTTCAGACTCCTCGACCAGCCTCAGGGCGATCATCCCAAGGATATCCGTGACAAGGCGATGCTTGAACTTTTGTATGCCACCGGCATCAGAGTTACCGAGCTCATCACGTTAAAGGTTGATGATGTAAACCTTCCCGTCGGATATATCGTATGCAGAGATGCGCACAAAGAACGCACCATTCCGATCGGACGTGCTTCCAAGGATGCACTTGCAAGATATCTCGAAGCGGCACGTGAGACAATGCTTTCGGATGACAAAGACGATACGCTCTTTGTAAACTGTTCGGGCGAACCCATGAGCAGACAGGGATTCTGGAAGATCATCAAATACTATGCCAAGAAAGCAGGCATCACCGCCGACATAACACCGCATACACTTCGTCATTCATTTGCGGCGCATCTCGTTGAAAACGGTGCCGACCTTCGTTCCGTACAGGAAATGCTGGGACACTCCGACATCTCCACCACGCAGATCTACGCCAACATGAGCCATTCGCGTATCCGTGAGGTTTACGCCAAGGCACATCCCAGAAGATAATTAATGCCGGGCCAGGGCCCGGCATTTGTATTTATGTTTTTTTATTTCAGTTTGTTGTAGAATGCCACGCGGTTTTCGTAGGTGTTGTAGTAGTCAAAGCCGGCTTCGCGGAGTATCTGTTCGGCGATGTCGAAGTGTCCTGCGATATCTTCGGGCTTGTGGGCGTCGGAACCGATCGTGATGAATTCACCGCCGAGCTCTCTGTAACGCTTTACGATGTCTCTGTGAGGGTTGGGATTTGAAAAACCTTTGTTGAGAGCCGCAGTGTTGATCTCAATTCCCTTTTCATTGTCTATTACGCAGTTAAGGATCTCATCGATGAGATCTTTGTAATCTAAGGTGTTATAAACGCTTTCTCCGCCGGGTACTTTTCTTACCACATAATCGATATGACCTAAGACATCATAGTTCTGGAACTTCTTTATGTTTGCGAGAATGGTCTTAAAGTATTTTTCTATCCCTTCGTGGGGCGTCTTATCCTCAAAATATCTGGGTTCGTAGATATCCACGCCGTCAACGAGATGAATGGACCCTATTATAAAATCAAATTCATGACTTTTGGCAGTAATGGTGTTTTCTTTGAACACCGATTCCTGCATACCGATCTCTATACCGAAACCGATGTCGATCCTGTCGCGGTACTGTTCGCGAAGCTTTAACAGATCGTAAAGATACGAATCCACGTTCAGTTCCCAAGAACCCTCCGGAAACTGTTCGCTTATGGGATAACCGTGATCCATGTGTTCGGTAAAACATATTTTTTTAAGACCCTTAGAAAGTGCTCCTTCGATCATTTCGGCAAGCACCGCTTTTCCGTCGGTACTGAATTTTGAGTGCATGTGATAATCGGCTAAAATCGACATAACGACCTCCTTGATGTTTTCTTTTTCCAATACAGATATCATTGGTATTTTATCAAAAATATCGATTGCACCGCAATAATATTATTGATATATTAAAGACAAGCAGCTTATTTCTATCTGAAGTCTAATATTCTTTTATTCTCATTTCTTGAAATTTCCTGCTTACTAATTCACTAATATATGCAGGAAATATAAAGAGTGGGGGCCATAGTATTTCCTGCGATCATCAAGGAGGTATTTTATGGCTAAAAGAAAAAAGAAGGTAAACAGCAAACACAAGGATCGTTTATTCACATTCATTTTCGGAAGATACGAAAACAGAGCGTGGACACTGGAACTGTATAATGCTATTAACGGTTCTGACTATGACTGTCCTGAAGACATCGAAATAACCACGATGCGGGATACACTTTATATGGGTATGAAAAATGATGTCTCATACATTCTTAACGAGTATATGAATGTATATGAGCAACAGAGCACATATAATCCCAATATGCCATTAAGGCAACTTATGTATACAGGGCGATTGTACAACAAGTATGTAGATCGTCACAATCTTAACATCTACAGTTCAAGTATTATAAAAGTTCCGGTTCCCAAACTGGTAGTTTTCTATAACGGAACAGATAAGGAAACTGAAGATGAACGGATATTGTATCTGTCAGATGCATTTTCCGATGAAACAGGTGGGGAAGAAGCAGATATTACTGTCAGGGTCCGGATGGTAAATATCAACTATGGGCATAACAGAGAGTTACTTGGTGCATGCAAACCGTTATCGGAGTATTCATGGCTCATAAATGAGATCCGTATGAATCAGGGAAAAATGGAATTGGAGCCTGCAGTTGACAAAGCCCTTGATGAAATGCCGGCAGATTTTGTTATCAGACCCTTTTTGATGGAACACAGAGCGGAGGTAAAGATGAATTGCTTAACTGAATATGATGAGAAAAAGACTATGAAACTGTTTAAGGAAGAATATCTAAAACGCGGTCGTGAAGAAGGCAGAGCGGAAGAGCGTGCCAATACCGAGCGTGAAAAGGCACGTGCAGATTCTCTTTATGCGGAACTTAATGAATTGAAGAGAAAACTCGGGGCAGGCGAATAGGTATTTGTGATAAAAAAAACCAAGATAAAGCCTATTTCTTGGGCAATATTTTTTTCTTTTTCTATTGAATTTTCCCAAGGAATCTTATAGAATACAAATGCTGACTGTTTCTTGACATTAATGTGTCAAGATAAATCATAAATAGTTTCAGGAGGAAATAAACATGGCAGTAAAAGTAGCAATTAACGGTTTTGGACGTATCGGACGTCTTGCATTCAGACAGATGTTCGGAGCAGAGGGCTTCGAAATC
>CACYCC010000025.1 GCA_902772805.1 uncultured Lachnospiraceae bacterium
CGACTGTCCACAAAATATGTGATCGATCCTTTTTTGTTGTTCTTTTCCATTCTTATCACGTGTTTCCTTTATTATCCGACTATATCCAGAATTCCGTTTTCCATCAGTTCGTTTTTGATCTTTATGAGTTCGTCCACGGGAACGCCCACGATATTGCTGATATCGAAAAGATCGTTGGTCCCGTCGCTGTATGCAATGAAATTGGTGATCATCATGACCGCATCATACTGACCCCTGCGGCTTATCGACGGGTAAAGTCCCCGTTTTCCCAGTTGCGGCTCGCACAGCACATTTATCTTATAATACGCATTGTTCTCAAGTGCGTCCACAAGTTTGGTAAGCACTTCAAAAGAACCTTCAAATCCCGCGGGCGATACAAGATCCATGTTATCAAGAGATGTGTGATATTCTGGATACTGTGTATAACGGCTTCTTGAAAAAGTGACCATCGGGATATCCACACCCGGAGCATTGTACTGCCTTTCGTCGGAACCGCGGTCCAGGTAGCTGTATTCTATCAGTGATTTTGTGTGGTATTTAAGTATATTTAAAAGTGCCTTGTCGGCAAAAGTATTGGCATACCTTGAATGAAGCATCGAATACACTCTGTCGTCACCCACGCAGCTTAAGTTAAAAGCAGCCTTCACGTGTTCTTTTAAGTGCTTAAAGTGTGTACATATATATGCAACGGAACCTATCGTCTCGGGACCGAACACAAATCTATAAGTATACTTATGTGACGGCAGGTTCTGAATGTGATTTGCGAGCGCTATCGCAACGGAAGGACCGGAACATTCGTTGTTGGCCATTGAGGGATGACATACATATGTTGTAAAAAGGATCTCGTCCTCGATCTCGCCGGGTATCACGATCTCACCGTACGAAAGGCTTCCCTCAAAAAGCCTTGAATCTATGTACATATGATATTTGCCGGGTTTAAGAGAGTTTTTAAGGTTCTCGCTCATGCAGAAACCGAAACGTCTCTTGTAATATGATGTGATATACGGTATCGCATCGGGAGCCGAGGGCTCAGTATATACATATTTAAGGAGCCCCTCAAGATCCGTCCATTCGTCGACGGGAGTAGAATAGCCCATTACGTGAAGATTGTTTTCTTTGAAATCAATTATCTTCCTGCCGGATTCATCTTCTATATAGGCGTCGTTTATTTCCCATTCCTCGGGTACGGTCCAGTCAAAAACTTTTGTACCCGTGGGGATCTCAAAGACATTAAGATCTTTGGCATACTTTTTAAGTATCTCAAATGTCTGCCTTACACCCTTTCCCGTAAGACTTCTGGGAATCGGGAAAAGTTCCGCAGCTATGTTATATATCTTTTCGCCGTTTGTCATCATCCGTTCCTTTCGCGCACCGGTAATTTATGCGAAGCCGATCATCATTTATGCCCGCGACAGCGGTCCGTCGCCGTAATCCGGGACCTTTTTCGCCGGATCGTTTATGAAGTCCCAAAGCCTCTCGGCCGCAACCTTAGCGTTCCATGTATCTCTCACGGTCTTATATGCATTGCCGCCGATCTCCAAACGCCATTCCCTGTCAACCGCAAGTTTTTTAATGATATCCGAGATCTGCTTAACCGCCGCCGGATCGTCATAAGAAGTTTTCTTATCATACATAAATCCGTTCTCGCCGTCTTTTATAAGATACGGTGCCGCGCCGATCTGCCTCGGTGCGATCACGACAGCGCCCGAATTCATGGCTTCATTTACTACGGCTCCCCAGCCCTCAAGTCTGTCCGACGTCACGGTAAATATGTCACATGAAAGCATCATGTCTCTGACTTTATCGGGAGTCAAGGAACCCGGAAATTCCATTTTATCACTTACTTTAAGCTCGTTTGATAAAGCCTTCGTTTTTTCAAGTTCGTTACCGTCACCGATCATTGTGATCTTAAAATCGATGCCGGCTCCAATAAGTTCTTTTGCAAGAAATACCATTGTTTCGGGGTGCTTCCAGTCTATGAAGCGTGCTGCCCACAGTATATTAAGCCCTTTTTCGTTTTCACTGCGCTTAAAATGTACATTCCCGTATTCGATGACTTCGGGGAAATATCCGAATTTGAACTTCTTGCCCGGATATGCCCCTATAAGTTTAAAGTCTCCCGCCACATAAGCGCCCGCACACAGAAGATATACGGGCTTTTTCTTAAACCTTATGTGATCATGATATTTTTTCTTAAGTCCCTTCGGTGATACAAACTTCCAACGTCCGGATTTATATATCCGTTCCGAATATCTTAAGGTGAATTTTCCCGCCTCAAGGCGCGGGATTATAAGTTCTTCGTCCTCGGCACCGCCGAATATCACGCAGTCCGCATCAAAGATCAGTTTATCGGCCGTGTCGGGATCCTCGTATCGTTTAATGACATATTTTAATTCCGAGGCATTACCGTCCCAACCCATTGCAAGGCGCTCCGCTGCCATCTTTTCGGTTTCGACAAATACAAAATCACCGCCCGCAAGCCGATATAGCTCCTCACAGAAAGGGATCTGATGATGATTTATGTAATTGGAAACAAAAACAAGTTTTACCCGTAAAGCGTCCAAAAAATCTTTGATCTTCATATCATAAGATGTAATGACGCTCTTTATGCGCTCTCCGTCCTTAAGTGAGTGGTAAGTACCCTTACCTTCCTGGGGATGTCTTAATTCATCCCATTTATCATACTGCGCAAGGGCTTTAATAAACATTTCCTTGGCATTCCTGTCAAGATTGTCATATGAAGACTTAAGCGTATCACCGTCGCCTTCAGTTACAAGGCGTTGTGCG
>CACYCC010000026.1 GCA_902772805.1 uncultured Lachnospiraceae bacterium
AAATCCTATGGGCAGATTCTTGATAAACTCAAGGTTCCGCATATATATGTGGGGATGGTGGTCGTAAGAAAAGAGTTCCAGGGCAGGGGCTTTATGAGAAAGCTTCTTGAGATAGCATTTGAGGAAGGAAGGCGACATGCGCTTCCCGTCGTACTTGATACGGACGCGGTCTTAAAGAAAGAGAAATACGAACATCTCGGTATGAAGTGTGTTACAACACAGCACTTTACCGATGGTGTAGAACTCTACGGAATGGTCTATGAACCGGACAATATCCCCAAAGAATGGAAAAGTGACGTTGTATTAAGCGATATGAAAATATTGAGCGGTCGCAATGCTAACGTATGGGATAGATTCGCGCCTGTTTATACGAATTTTGTGACCGGAACACCCGGAAACAAAAAAGCATACGAGGCTATGTATAAGCGGATAAAGGAAGTAGTAAGGGGTAAAGAAGTTTTAGAGATCGCAACAGGCCCCGGCGTGATCGCCAAACAGGTGGCATCCGAAGCCAAGAGCATGATCGCAACGGACTATTCGGATAAAATGCTCGCCGTTGCAAGAAGGGGCATTGTTCCCGAAAATCTGGAATTCGAATATGCCGACGCACACGCTCTTAAATACGAGGATAACAGTTTTGATGTTGTTATCATAGCCAATGCATTGCATATAGTACCGGGTCCCGAGAAGGTCTTATCGGAGATCAAACGTGTACTGCGTCCTTACGGAGTACTTATCGCGCCTAATTTTGTGCATGACAACAAAAGCGGCATTAGTCATGTGATGAGCAAAGCGCTTTCTCTTGCGGGAGTCACATTTGAGGCAAAATGGGACGCTAAGGGATACAAAGAGTTTCTTACCGAAAACGGATTTGAGGTAAAACTTTTAAAATAGCTTCCTTCCACAATTCCGTTAACATATACGGAATGCACACATGTGTGCGATGACTGAGGCGGGAAAGGCGTATAAGCAATATGTATATAAGAGAATACGGGACAGAAAACAAAGAGATACTTCTATTTTTTCCGGGAAGCTGTGAGCCGTGGCAGGAACATGCATATGCGGCAGCAGAGCTTGCCGGATTCTTTCATGTTCTGTTGGTAGTGCCGGACGGGCAGGATCCCGAGGAACATACGGATTTCTTATCGGTTGAGAAAACGGTTGAAGATGTATGCGATTGGTTAAAAGAACACGGGATCGAAAGGCTTGACGCTCTCTACGGGCTTAGTTACGGCGGGGCTATGGCTGTGAGGTTTCTGGTAAGTTCGGGTATACAGACAGATAAAGCGATCATTGATGCCGGAACCGCGCCGTATACGTATCCGAAGTGGGTATGTAAGTTATTGTGCGTACGCGATTATCTGATGGTCAAGATAGGCCGGTCATCAACGGCTATGATGAAAGCAGCATTTCCGCCCGAACGCTTTGCAAGAGATCCACAAAATGCCAACGAAGAATATAAAGAGATAAAGAAGTATTTAAAAACATACAGCAACAAGACGATATGGAACATATTCTGGTCCGCGAATAACTACGCGGTACCGCATCCGGCCCCTGAACTTAACACAAAAATACAGTTCTGGGTAGGAACCGAAGAATGGGGTTCGAGATTCCGCGATCTTAAGTGGTATCAAAAATACCTTCCACAGCTTGAACTTGTAAAGATTCCCAACATGATGCACGGAGAATTTGTAATGATGCATCCTAAGGAATTTGCAAAGAAAGCTATGGAATTTTATAGATAGTATTGACAAATGTTGGCGAACAGTGTACTCTAACAAAAGGTGTTAGCGTACACTGTTCGCTTTTGTACAACGGTATAGCTGTTATTAAATGTAACAGTCATACCGGAACTCAATCGGGAGAAAACATGCCAAGAGATAAGACCGAGAACCATGAGAAAATTGTAGAAGCAGCTTTTGACGAATTTAAAAAGTACGGGTATGAAGATGCATCCATGCGCCGTATTGCCGCAGCCTGCGGGATGAGTGCTTCAGGTCTTTACAAACATTTTCCCGGAAAAGAAGAGATGTTTTCTTCTTTGGTAAAGCCGGCTTTGGACGGCCTAATGGATCTGTATCGTGAGATCGAAAAAGAGTATTTTGACGATCTTTCCCATACGGGGAAAGCAAATGTAAGCAATTCAAAAGGTGAACTCGTAAGAGCCATGGAATATATTTACGATCACTTTGATGAATTTGAACTTATCATATGCAAGTCAAAAGGCTCCGTTTACGAAAATTTCAAACACGATATAGCGGGTCTTGAGGAGAAGGTAACACTTCGATATATGGAGGAGATCAAAAAGAACGGGATTTCCGTTAAGAAGATTGACAAGAAAGAATTCCATCTTCTCGTGACTGCTTGTATTGAAGCTCTCTTTCAGACCGTTACGCATGGCTTTTCCAGAAAGGAAGCGGTTCACTTTGCCGGAACGGTGGAAAAATTCTACGGACCCGCATGGAAGGAATTCTTCGGAGTATAAGCATTATTACCCCGCTTTTAGCGGGGATTTATAATGGGCAGAGGTTAGCAAATGCTAACTCACGCCAAGCTATTATAAATCAATAAAGGAGAAGAAAGTGATATGGACAGTACTAAAAAAAGGTCTACACTCAGCTGGGTGCTTGAATTTGCCGGTATGAATAAAAGTTCATACATCCTAAGCGTCTTATTCGCGATAATAAGCGTTTTGGCGGGTTTTGTACCATACTATTACGTGGCTAAGATCGTAAGGGCACTGATCGACGGTGAAAGGGATATGAAGTTTTACCTTATACAATGCGGCATTATTTCATGCTGCTGGCTTGTAAACAAAGCATTTCACAGCATATCGACAACCCTGTCACACAAGGCAACCTTCGGTGTGCTAGCCGAGATCAGAAGAAGGCTTACCAAGAAATTGAGCGTTATGCCCCTTGGAGATGTTCTGGAGGATTCGTCGGGATCATACAAAAATATAATCGTAGAAAGAGTGGATTCCATAGAGACCACTTTGGCACATATAATTCCTGAACTTATTTCGAACGCGGTCGTTCCAATCGGTATTCTGATCATCATGTTCACTATAAACTGGAAACTTACACTTCTTTCGCTCATAAGCGTTCCCGTGGGAATGTTCTTTTACAGTCTTATGATGGTCGGATCCGAAGAAAGCTTTAACAATACGATCGTAAAGACCAAGGCTTTAAATGATACCGCGGTTGAGTATATTAACGGTATAGAGGTTATAAAAGCCTTCGGTAAGACCAGGACTTCATACGAGAAATTCAGAGTTGCGGCCAAAGAAGGTGCCGACTGCTTTATCGAATGGATGCGAAGATGTAACATCTGGCAGAATCTGGCACTCACTCTTTTGCCGGCACAGCTTTTAACACTTCTTCCTTTCGCGGGTCTTTTCTATATGAGAGGTAAGATTGACGGAACAAATGCCATGCTTTTGATCATTTTAACGCTGGGACTCGTATCGCCTTTCATGGTAGTGGCAGGGCATATGGATAATTTAAAGAAAACGGGATCGATCATAACGGAAGCAACTTCGATCATCGGAAAAAGAGAACTTGTCCGTCCCGATACACTTAAGGAAAAACTTGTAGGCAATACGATAGAATTTAAAGATGTTCACTTCGGATACAATGAGACCGAAGTGCTCCACGGAGTGAACTTAACGATAAAAGAGGGGACCATTAACGCTCTTGTAGGTCCTTCCGGATCGGGTAAATCCACTATCGCCAAACTGATAGCATCTTTCTGGGATCCCGACAGCGGGTCTGTCACCTACGGCAGTGTGGATATAAGAAATATCCCTCTGGCGGATTACAACAAAAACATTGCTTATGTTTCTCAGGATAACTATCTGTTTGACGAGACTGTCATGGAAAATATCAGAATGGGTAATCCCGAGGCAAGTGACGAGGATGTCATAAATGCCGCCAAGGCCTGCGGATGCCATGATTTCATCATGAATCTTGAAAACGGGTATGAAACAAAGACCGGAGGCGCAGGAGGACATCTCTCCGGCGGAGAAAGGCAGAGGATCAGTGTCGCGAGAGCCATGCTTAAAAACGCGCCGGTTGTGATACTTGATGAGGCCACGGCTTATACCGACCCCGAGAATGAGGCACTTGTCCAGAGAAGTGTCGCAAAACTTATCGCGGGAAGAACGCTTATAGTTATTGCCCACAGGCTTTCAACCATTGCCTCTGCGGATTGCATCTTTGTTATCGATGACGGAAATGTTGTGGCAAAAGGAACTCAGGAAGAACTTCTTAAAGAATCTCCTTTGTATAAAGAAATGTGGGAAGCTCATATATCATCCAAAGATTCGGAGGTGGCGTAATGTTTCGTACTTTAAAAATGTATTTTGATTTTGCCAATAAAGTAAACAGGAAAAAACTGATCACGGCCATGCTCCTCGGCGTACTCAAAGCTATGTTTGCAATGCTTAAAATCCCTGCGATCGCAGCGATCATACAGGGTATACTTGAAAATAATATGAGTTCCCGGACAATATTGACATCATTTGCGGTAATGTGTGTTTCTATAGCGGGACAGGTGCTCATAGGTTTAAAGACAACGATGCTTCAGACCGAGGCAGGATACAATACCTGTTCTGGTAAGCGTATTGAGATAGCCGAGCATTTAAGATATCTTCCCATGGGATTTTTTAATGCAAACAGTCTCGGGCGCATCACCAATATCACGACAAACACAATGGAACAGCTTGCCGATGTGGCTACACTTGTCGTAATGATCACGACACAGGGTATCATTACAACCGCGGTCATTTTCGTATTCATCGCGTTTTTCGATATACGCATCGCACTGATCCTTTTGGCGGGAATACTCATCTTTTCACTTTTCAATACTTTAATGCAGCGTGCCACGATACCTGCGGCTCCGAGGGTAGCCAAAGCGGGCGAAGGACTTGTAAGCGCGGTCATCGAATATATACAGGGCATTGCTGAAGTTAAGAATTTCAATTTAACCGAGAAAACCGCCAAGAAGCTTGAAGGCGCGATAAAAGAAAAACAGATCGCGGATACAAAGATGGAGTTTACGGTAATCCCTTATATGTTCCTGCAGGGACTTGCCACGAAGCTTATCGGTGTACTGATGTGCATCACATCCGTATTCTTTTACCTTAAAGGCTCCATGCCGCTTTTATACGCGATAATCATGACGATCTCATCGTTTATGATCTACGAAAGTCTTGACATGATGGGCGGTTTTTCTGCACTTATGAGAAACGTCAACATTATCGTTGATAAGGCAAATGAAGTGCTCGCTATTCCTCCGATGGATATCGACGGTGCGGACATAACGCCTGCGAAAATGGATATTGAGCTTAAGAATGTTTCTTTTGCCTACGAAGATAAGACGATCATCAATGATGTATCCGTAAAGATTCCCGCGAATACGACAACAGCGATAGTGGGTCCTTCAGGCGGAGGAAAGACGACTCTTACTAATCTCATGGCAAGATTCTGGGATGTGGGATCGGGTGAAGTACTCTTAGGTGGCAAGAATGTAAAAGAATACAGTTTTGATTCACTTATGAAGAATTTCAGTTTCGTGTTCCAAAGAGTATATCTTTTTGAGGATACCATCGCCAACAATATACGTTTCGGAAGTCCCGAGGCGTCGATGGAGAAGGTTATCGAGGCGGCTAAGAAAGCCCGTTGTCACGATTTCATCATGAGTCTTCCTGAAGGTTATGATACTGTTATAGGCGAAGGCGGAGCGTCCTTGTCAGGAGGCGAAAAGCAGAGGATATCGATCGCGAGAGCTATTATGAAAGACGCTCCGATCATCATACTTGACGAGGCGACTGCCAATGTCGATCCCGAGAATGAGGCGGAACTTACCAAGGCGATAGAAGAACTTACAAAAAACAAGACCATAATAATGATCGCTCACAGACTTAAGACAGTAAGACATGCGGATCAGATACTTGTTGTTGCGGACGGAAAGATCACGCAAAAGGGTTCGCATGACGAACTGATGGCGCAGGACGGCATATACAGGAATTTCGTAAACGAAAGAAAAGAAGCCGTATCCTGGAAGATCGCATAAAAAAATTTTTCAAAAGCTATTGACAAATGATTAACAGGCCACTAAGATAACGGTGTTACGTAACGTTGTTATCTTAGTGGTTTTTGTTTTACGGTGAAATGATGAAAGAAAACACAGACTACAAAAAAAGAGAACTTCTGATCGAATGTGCCAAACGTGAATTTCTTGAAAAAGGCTATAACAAGGCTTCACTTCGTAACATCTGCGCCAATGCCGGTGTCACCACGGGAGCGATCTATTTCTTTTTCAAAAACAAGGAAGATCTGTTTAAAGCCATAGTGGAT
>CACYCC010000027.1 GCA_902772805.1 uncultured Lachnospiraceae bacterium
GCCGGAAGCGGTTGTATTGGCGGTGCCTGTATTACTTTCGGGGACAGCGTTACCTGCGTTGTTTCCTGCATTGCCGGTTGAGTTACTCGTGTCTGAACCTTCCATAGTGCCGGTATCACCGACATCGGCAGGAGTATCGTCTGTATCGTTATCTTCGCTGTTTTGATCGTTTCCGGCTCCGGGCATCACTGCGCCTCCGAATCCCGGAAACATACTTGAAAAAAGCGCGGGATCGGCGGTAAACGATTCGGGAGACAGGTTCATGCTCTCAGCCGTATCTATGGTTTTCTGGAGGCAGTCCGTGCACACGGAAAGTCCGCCGGGAAGTGTTACCATTCCCTTGCACTTGCTCTCAGGTCTTTGACACATAAAACAAAATGATTCGTATTCTTCTGACATAATTCCCTCTCAAAATAACGGGAAGTCACGCGGAGTGTTCCGCTGACCTATTCCTCGTCTGATATCAGTAATTATAAATAACCGCCGTTTATATCACAAGTAAACTTTCTATAAAAAAAGAAGTCAGGAGAACCGTCCCCTGACTTCTTGATTTAAAGCTTTTTATGCGTTTTCTTCTTTTTTCTTGTTGTTAAGCTTCGGGATCATTATGTTACATACGATAAATGCTACGATGTAAAGTGCAAGTGTAACATAAAGGACCGTCTGATAACCTACGGGGTTAACACTCGCGGTGGAACCGTCGGAAAGAGTGATCTCTTTAAACTCACCAACGCGGTTAACGATCGCGGTTGCCATCTGGTTTCCGGTAAGACCCGCAAAAGCCCATGCCGATAAGCACATGCCGTGTACTGCGGAGATCTGTTTCATACCGAAGTGATCGGAAAGAAGAGTGGGTACATTGGAGAAACCTCCGCCGTATCCTGCGTTGACCATGATCAAAAGTCCTACACAGATAACTGCGAGAACCGGAACACCTGCACCCCTTACGATACCCTGTGTGATAACGGTTACGCCGGTGAAAAGGATCGAGAGAATGAATATAATCTTGTAAATGGTGTTACGATCCTTAAAGAAATCTGCCCATGCGGAGAATCCAAGTCTTCCTGCAGCATTGGCAATAGCTGTAACGGAAGCAAGTGTTGCTGCAACACCTACGCTTAAACCGATCGCTTTGAATATCATCTTTTCCTGGGAGATAAGAGCGAGACCGCAGGTAATGTTGATATAGAACATGATCCAGATACCGATAAAGGTCTTGTTTCCGAATGATGTTTTAAAGTTTTCCCCGAGAGTCTTGAAGAACTCTTTAAGACCGCCGCCTTCGGAATGCTTTTCAACCCATGTTGAAGGCTTCTTAAGAAGAAGGTGTCCGATAAACATCATTACACAGTAAACACCGCCCATGATAAAGAACATGGGAGCGGGATTGTTGTCGAATGCGGTAAGGATCTTCTGCATGATGGGACTTGCTATGGCTTTTGCAAGACCGAATCCCGCAACCGCAAGACCTGTAGCAAGACCTTTTTTGTCCTGGAACCAAAGCATAAGGGTCTTAACGGGGGAAAGATAACCGGTACCGAGACCGATACCCATTATACAACCGTAACAAACAAAAATGAGGGGAAGTGACTTAAGCATGATACCGAAGCCCGTTCCTACCATACCGAGTGTAAAGCAGATGGTTGCAATGAGTGATGACTTGTGAATATCCTTCTCGACCACGTCGCCCAAGAATGCTGCTGACATACCGAGGAAGAAGATCGCGAGTGAGAATGCCCATTCCGTTGAACTCTTCTTTGCTCCGATATAGTTGGCGATTTCACCGCTGAAGGTAGACCAGCAGTAAACGGTACCGATACTGCAGTGAAGGAGCAGTGCGGGGATCGCACCGCGGATCCATTTGTTTTCTTTCATATTATAAGTACCTCTTTCATTAGAATAATCCAAAACCATTATAGCCAATCTGTGCAGGAATGCAATGAATAATTAAAGAAAACGGCTGTTTACGCACGATTTTGGGATCGATTCAAAAAAATGATTTTTTTTGAAATTCTCTCTAAAGTAAATTGAAATTCTGCCGATATATAATTAAGAAAAGCTGTAATAGCGCATATGTGAGTCGAAACGGATTTCAGACTCGGCAGACGTCATTTGGCGGATCTGCCATATCTCAACGGACTGAGAGCACATTCAAGGTGTTTGCTGTACACCTTCTTTTTCCAATTCCGGAAGTTGAGAATTATCCCCCTGAACAATGATATGAATATCCGTTTCACCTCCTAAGCCTTTTATTTGCTTTTTAATATGTAAAAGGAGGGCAGACTATGATCAAAAGCACAGGTGGTCTGTACGCCGAACTCCCGCTTAAAAAGGCTTACGAGCCCGTTAAGGATACTCCCAAAACGGCCGACAAAGCGGAAAACAACGTCATAAAAGGTCCCGCCCCCGATCCCATCTCTTCCAAAAACGAAGAGAAGCTTTCGGACAAAGCCCGGAAACTCCTTGAAGATCTCAGGGACAAATACGGTGATTGCGACTTTCTGGTGGGAACCGGATCTGACGAACTTTCGGCGCTTTCAAGACGAGCCACCAAAGAGTTTTCGGTTATTTTCACGGACGAAGAGATTGAGCGCATGGCAGCGGATGAAAACTATGCAAAAGAAAAAATATCTGCCATGGAAAATGCCATCGACATGTCACGCAAGATAAGCGAACAAAACGGTTTTATCTCTGCGTTTGAATCACTTAAACCCGGCGATACGATCATCGATAAGATCGATACCGTAGTCGATGACAACGGTATGACGCGTTACCTGGCTGAACTTTCCAAAGTTACAGAGGCGCAAAAAGAACGCCTTGAGGAAGCCAGGGCCGAAAAAGCCGAGGAAAAAGCAGCAGAAAAAAGAACAGTTGTTGAAGCAACCTCCTGGGAAGAACTCCTTGAAAAGATCAAAGAGATCGATTGGGAGAATATTCCCTCAACACGCGGTTTGAGCGTCGATCTTAAGGGTTGATGCGA
>CACYCC010000028.1 GCA_902772805.1 uncultured Lachnospiraceae bacterium
CCGGCCTGACGGCCTCCGTTAAGCGTCGGATTTGTACCGTTGGTCGAAGAGAATCCGACTTCGGACAGTATGATCCTGCAGCCCGAACCGAAATTGGAAGCACAGTAATTGGTAAGCACTTCAAGGTTGTAAGGCGATACAAAGCTTGCACCGGTTGAGTGCGCCACGCTGTAGATACGTACATTTCCGTCGTTCCAGGGATCGGCGTTGGTAAGAACGGCCGTATATGCATGGTTGGCAAGATTCCATCTTATGTTGGGGTTAAGGTTTTTAAGATACGAATCAAGTGCGGTGATGAATCCTTTTGTACCCCAGTCTCTGTCACGGTCGTTCCATGTATGGTCGGTACAGGTAAATACACGGCTGTTTGCCGAATTACTCTTTACCGCGTAATACAAGATCCTGAAGGTCTGCGAGTAGTTGGTCATGAAGGCATCTCTTGAAATATTGCCTGCCCAGTACCAGCGTCCCGTTGTATTCAGGAAAGTATTTACCTCGTTTCCGAGTATCCAGTTGTCGACATGGCGGTTGCTCTTACTCCAGTATTCGGCTAAGAACATGAATGCAGCTTCAAGTTTTTCGCGGGCCGCGGGCTCTTCAACATTAAACGCATAATAGTTGTAACCCGGTGTTCTGCCCGTAGGAGTGATAAGATCGTTGGAATTTCCGTTCCAGCGGATCATGATCTGCATGGTCACGGTTCCGCCGTTTTTGTTGGCGGTCATTATGTCCGCATCATAGTTGATGTGATGAGTCGGTCTGTTGAAATAATAGGTTTTTCCGTTATAGTTATATGCTACGTCATGCGCTCCGGCAGTACCTATGATCTCGTCAAGATAGAGGTTGTGGAAATAGTGTTTGTCACCAATACCCGGATCGTAGGTTCCCTGGCGTCCCTTTTTGGATGCGGGAGTCGGATAAGGAGCGGTATAAGATGCAAGTGCTTCGGGATTGTCGATAAATGTAGGCTTCGACATCACATAGTAGGAGTTTTCGCTGTCTTTGACCGCAAGAGCAAACTCAGCCATCAGATTTCCCGATACACCGAACGACATCGTAACTTCATCGTCTTTTTCGCACGAACATAACGGTCCGATGACGGAACCTGTTGAAGGATCGATCTTTACTACATAATAAAGATCGTCATATGCGAGTATCCTCTCGGGGATGCTGGCGGATACAACAACCGATCCACCGCTTATTGCCGCGGAATTGATGGTTCCGCTGTCGGGTGCGGGCTCAAGTTCATCGGCACCGTTTGCAAGAAAGATCGCTTTGGCGGGACTGTACTCGGAATAAACACGCTCACCTGTCGAATCTGTCGCAAAAGCACGTGCTCTTACATAGTATGTACGTCCGCCTATCTTATTGTTGATCATTGTAGTAACATTTACTGTTTTGATATCAAGGTTTCTTACTCTGTCCGAAAAAGAAGGATCGTTGGCATACTGTATCTCGTATCCCTTTGCGGATACTTCCACGGGTTCAAAACCGACACCGAGCACACCTTTTAAGTAATTGCTGAGGGCCGCGATCCTAGGTGCTTCCGGTTCGGGAGCGATCCATTTGGCATATACTCTTACAAAAGGATTGCCTTCCTCATCGGTCATGACATCGAGTGTATTAAGATCGGTAACCTCCGTAACCGCGGTCTTGTTGGTATACCACCCGTCAAAGAGATATCCCTTTCTGGCAGCGGGTTCAAGTATGGGCGATTCTTCTCCTTTTATAAAGGATTCCGGCGCATCACAGTCGGCCGGGAAAAATCCGTCCGCTATCTCATAAGCAATCTTTATTTCGGTACCGTCGGTTATGGCATCCTTATCAGCAAGAGATACTGCGGACACAGGAAGAACGTTGGAGGTACATGTGATCGCAACGGCCAATATGGCAACTAAAAACTTTTTAAACATCTGGAAATCCAATCTGTCTTATTTTTCAAATCTGAACCATTTAAGATCAAAATCCGATCCCGGCAGGAACACAAAACTTACTTTACCATTAAATACAAGCGATTGTAAAGGAATTCTGAACTCACCGTAATCCTCGGAATAAGGTATTTCGGCAAGTCTGTTTTCGTGTGTTTCATCGTTTGTAAATATAAGATGTATCGAAGTTTTTTCGTTGTTGGAGCGGCCGCATATCGTAACAGCCGAGAATCCGTCACAAAGGTTTAAGTCGTTAAAGTCGATGCAGACATTGTTGCCGATATGTTCGATCGCGTTTTCTTTTAACTTAAAACTGTCTCCGACTATGCGGTTACGTAAGCCGACATCTATGATCTCATAAGCTTTGTTGATCTTTTTAAAGGTAAAGCCTTTAAACGAAACCCGCTCTTCACCTTTGAATTCAAAAGAAACCGAAGTGATGCCCTTAAGTCTTCTTTTTAACTTAAATGTATTTTCAATATATGTGTTGTATATCCACTCGGCGCTGTAGGTAAAGGATCCCAGCAGTTCGCCGTTTTCGGGAGTTCCTTCATATATTGAGATAGGCATTTCATTATTAAATATAAAGATTGGAAGCGTTACTTCATCCGAACCGAAATCTCCGAAATCAAGGTTATCGTATGTTACATATGTACTTCCGTTTACGGTCACGAAAACACCGCCCAGGAAAGTGAGTTTGGCATCATCGGCGGAAGTGTGGGAGTATTGTATGCCGGGTACGGGCTCATAAGGATCGACAGTTGCGGATCCGAGTCCCGAGGCTGTAAATTCAAGCTCCGATACTATCTCACTTAAGTCGGAACCGTTCGAGGCTCTTACGGAAAGCCTGAAATCACCGTCTCCGACTGCCTTAACATATATCTTACCGTCACGTATATTGGCTTCTGCATTGTTGGCGGCTACCGCATCAACCGTAAGTACTTTTACGGAGAGGTCTTTAAACGTTGCATTTTCGGGAGAGATCCTATAATCAAGCGTCGCTTCATTATGATCCGAGGTAAGTTCCCGTGAACCGTCGTATATAAGTTCGATCTTACGTATGGGAACGTCTTCTCCCGGAGCGCTTTCAACACACGGATCCATAAATGCGCTGCCGGGTTTGACCGTACTCTTAACGGCTTTAAGAGTAACATCCGCACCTTCAAGATCTTTGGAAGAAGCGGTAAGTACGATATCGCCCTCTTCGCCGTTTGATGCGACGATCGCCATGAGTTTTCCCGAAAACAGCTTGCGGGACGTACATTTATACTGTTCATAATCGGTGGAATCACCGTTATCAAGGCCTACAAGTCTGCCGGCACCGGTGACTTTAATATTTATGCGGTTTCTTGCGTTTTTAACTTCTCTTCCCATGTCGTCGACAATACTTATACCCACAAATATCAGGTCTTCGGGGTCGGCTTTTAATTCGGTCTTGTCAGGATCGAGCACTATCTTTTGGGGATCGTTAAAAGAAGAAACCGAATCGCTTGCGATCTCGCGGCCCATTTCATCGTATGCACGGGCCGTAAGTGTGCCTTTTTGATATTTAAGCGACCATGATGCCGTAAGATTGGGGCTGTCATGATCTATCGTTTGTTCTCCGATGAGCTCATCGTTAAAGAAAAGAGCAACTTTCGGAGCGTTTGAATAAACACATACATCTATTATCTGTCCGGGGTTAAAGTCCCAGTAGGGAAGTATGTGCACCATCGGCGCTTTACGGTAGTCGGTCCACTCGGCTTTATAGTGATAAAAGGTATCCTTTTCAAATCCGGCGGTATCGAGCTGCCCGAAATATGAATTTTTGGAAAAATAAGGTGTGGGCTCGCCGATATAATCCCATCCCGTCCAGATATACTGACCGGCCACAAAATCTCTTGAATGATGATCGAACACTACCTGATCTACCGAATCTCCGCCCCAGTTGGTGGTACAGTTTCCAAGACACGAACACTGTCCGTCATCGTGAGTAAGAAGGCGTTTGGAAAGAGGGAAGTGATATATTCCGCGGCTTTGTACCGTGGAAGCCGTTTCGCTTCCGAAAATACAGCGCTTGGGATTTTTGGCATGATGCTCGTCATACATCTTTTCGCCGTAGTTGTATCCCGCGATCTCAAGATCATCGGCACATTTCTGGGCATTTTCCCACTGCATGTAGTTTGAACCGCTACCTATATAAGCGTTATGGCGGTAGTCATATTTTTTGACTTCATCGCGCAGCAGTGCATTCCATCTGCGTCCGCTTTCGAGGTGACAGTCGTAGATCTCGTTTCCGATGCTGAATATGATTACGGACGGATGATTTCTGTCCTGCCTTACCCATGAACGTACGTCCCTTTCGTACCATGAGGGGAAAAACCTGGCATAATCGTATTCCGTTTTCTTGTGCTCCCACATATCAAAAGCTTCGGTATTTATCATGATGCCGATCTCATCTGCGACATCCAGAAGTTCGGGTGCGGGCATATTGTGGCTGGTACGCACGGAATTAACGCCCATCTCTTTTAATTTAAGGAACTGTCTTCGAAGGGCCGTGGTGTTAAATGCGGCTCCGAGACTTCCGAGATCGTGATGCATACACGCACCGTTGATCTTTACACTTCTTTCGTTTAAAAAGAAACCTCTATCGGCATCAAACCGGATGGTCCTGAAACCTACGTTGTTAATGACTCTGTCAAGTTCGGTACCGTCTGCCGTTAGGGTTGTCGTAAGTTTGTAAAGATAAGGGTCATCGATATCCCATCGTCTCGGAGCAGCGATCCTTACGATCTGTTTGGAGACAGCCACGTCACGGCCAAGAGTGATCTTTTCGGAGATTTCGGCCTTTACGGCGCCTTCCGCGTCAGTCAGTACATGCGATATCAAAGCATCACATTCATTAGCCGGGACGGATTTATATCCGGTTGCCAACCGTGCTTCGCAATCGACAAACAGCGTAAAATCACCGTTTTCCTCACATTCTGTGGAAATATAAACTCCGTCCGGAATGATATATGCGTTTTCTTTTTCCGTAAAATGCACATTTCTGTATATACCTGCACCGGAATACCAGCGGGTGTTTGGTGCCTGATAGACGCATGCGACTTCGATGATATTTTCGCCATTTGTAAGATGAGCGGTGATATCCACATCAAATGCCGAATAGCCGTATTTCCATTCATAGATCATTTCATGGTTAAGATATACGGTAGTATCCATATATACCGCGTCGAAACGTATGATATATGTATGATCTTCCTTGGGATCGAGCGAAAAGCTCTTTTTGTAAAAGCCGATCCCGTTTTCATAAAGATCCGCCGTATCCCAAATCTGCCAGTCATGGGGAACGGCAACGGGTTTAAGATCCATAGATCCGCTCATCTCATCGTACGGGGTGCCAAGATCGAATCTTTTGAAATACCAGTTATCGTTAAAAAGAGTTGTCAGGGATGCCATAAATGCCTCCGTTTTTAATTAAATCCGTTTGAACAGTGTCCCATATATTTTATAAAATAACGTTTTGTTTATCAATGCCCGTTACCAAATAAATCGGTTGCGCCATACCCTGTCATTTGGCGGTCACTTAATAAAATCTTAAAGAAACTTAATATGAAATTCGCTTGTATTAAGTTGTCAATTTGTTATCATCTTTAGCGAAAGGATTGTTAGTGAAACAAAATGAGTAACCACTTGAAAAAGCGTACGAGAATGCAGAAGATAAGCGCGGCCGCCTTTCTCTCCCCGAGTCTGATAGGTGTGCTGCTGTTTTTTGTGGCTCCTTTTATGGTGGTTATCTATTATTCGTTGATCGATAATCCGATAACCGCCAATTTTGTGTGGTTCAAAAACTTTGCAAATGTGTTTTCGAACGGAGCGTTTAAGTTAGCCGGAGGGAATACACTTAAGTTTTCTTTTGTGGCGATGCCGCTTTCGGTAGTTTTGGGACTGTTGCTTGCAATACTGCTTGACAGAAACATTCCTTTAAGAAGCCAGTTCAGGACATGCTTTTTAACGCCCATGATGGTACCGGTCGCATCGGTCGTACTGATAGTGCAGGTAATGTTTCACTATAACGGTGCGGTCAATCAGTTTTTGTCAAACTTCGGCATCGGCAAGACCGACTGGCTCAAATCCCAGTATGCGCAGGTTGTTATCATCTTTCTTTTCTTATGGAAAAACTTAGGATACAACATGATACTGTTTTTGGCGGCACTTGAATCGATACCCCGTGACATACTGGAAGTTGCAACACTTGAGAGTGCCAATCCCTGGCAGATATTCTGGGGGATCAAGATAAGATATCTTACATCCACGATATTGTTTGTAACGATCTTTTCGCTCATCAACTCATTTAAGGTATTCAGAGAGATCTACCTGTTAACCGGTGAGCATCCGTACGATCCCATATATATGCTGCAGCATTTCATGAACAATACATTCCAGTCCTTTGACTATCAGAAACTGTCGGCGGCTGCGATCATCATGTCTTTGGTGATGGTGATCATAATAGGCGCATTGTTCATAACCGAGAATCATTTCGGAAAGGATGTGGAAGAATGAGTAAAAAACACGCCCTTTCCGCCAAAAAGAAAAAGAAGATCGCCGGTCTTTGCGCCGCAACCCTGATAGCACTTGTGTTTGCGCTCATTTTCTTAACGCCGATAGTGCTTACCGTCACCAATTCGTTTATGACACAAAGTGAGATAAACGCCAATTACGGTTCGGTATTTGCCAAGAGTGAGCGCGGTGGTAAAGTATATATATCGGAGACCGTAAACCTTAAGTTCATTCCGGATATGGTTTCTTTTATCCAGTACTACACTGTACTGTTTAAGAGTCCCAATTACCTGTTCAAATTCTGGAATTCGGTAATACTGGTCGTTCCGATAGTGTTTTTTCAGCTCCTGGTCGCGATGTTTGCGTCGTACGGATTTACAAGAGCCAAGGGAAGACTCAAAGAGATCGTATTTTTCTTATATATTATACTGATGCTGATGCCATATCAGGTTACGCTGGTGCCCAACTACCTTGTGTCCACATGGCTTCACATCGTGAACACCAACTGGGCGATATGGCTTCCGGGTATAGCATCACCGTTTGCGGTCTATCTGCTGACAAAATTCATGAGGCGTATACCGTCTTCGTATTTTGAGGCTGCCCAGATCGACGGCGCGGGAGAATGGCAGATTTTTAAGAATATATGTGCACCTCTTTGTAAGGGATGCCTTTATTCCGTTGCAATACTTGTATTTATAGATTACTGGAACATGGTTGAGCAGCCGCTTATCCTGTTATCGGATTCGGAAATGCATCCGTTATCCGTATTCTTGTCGCAGATCAACAGCGGAGAAACGGGACTTGCTTTTGCGGTAGCTACAATATATATGATCCCGGGCATATTGATATTTTTGTACGGAGAAGATTATCTGGTAGAAGGTATCATGTATCAGGGCGGAGTTAAGGGGTAACCGCATTAAATTCATTGCGGACACGGATTGGAGATCAAGATGGAAAACAATAACAAAAAACGTGAATGGATCAAAAACGCCATTATCATATTTCTGATAGTGATGCTGATACTTACGTTGTTTTCAAATACAATAATGAATTACTCACTTCCCGAGGTTACGGCGCAGTATACATCGTCGGGACAGATAACACACAAGGTTCGCGGAAACGGTATCGTGGAAACGGCAGATCCTTATTCGGTAGTCATCAAGGAAGCGCGTAAGATCGATTCCGTTGCGGTAAAACCCGGTGATACGGTTGCAAAGGGCGATCCTCTTTATGTACTTGCCGACGGAGAAAGCGAAGAGTTAAAGACCGAGATCGATGCACTTGAAAAGCTTGAAAGCGAGTATGAAAGTGCCGTTATCACGGGAGAGATAAGCCGCAGTACCACCAACGCCGTTGAAAGCGGCAATACGGGAACGCTTGCAAGCAATCAGGCCAAGCTTGAAGCTGCCAAGAATTCAGTGGAAGGCTGGGAAAAGAAAGTCGAGTCGATCAAGAAACAGCAGGAACTCGCCGGACTTGACAAGCAGTACAAAGACAGTACCGAAGATTTAAAGAACGAAAAAGCAAAGTGGGACACCCAGAACTTAAACGATGAGACAACACTTTCGTCCGCGAAGTCAAACTACGATACCGCCGTTGCAAGCAAAGCTGAGCTTGACGCCGCTGTTGTAGAGGCGGAAGTGGCCAGGAATGCCGCAAGCGCAGAACTGACGACCGCACAAAATGCTCTTAATGCAGCAAACGATGTTTCGGCATCCGATCCCAACGGAGTGGATAACTATAATGCGGCGCTTGCCGTGTTTGAAGAAAAGCAGACAGCATACGACACAGCAAATGCAAGTTATCAAACTGCCGCAAACGCAGCTTCGCAAGCGCAGACAACGATCAACAACTACAAGACCGCCTACGACAAAGCCGCATCCGATGCCGCATATTCGGCGCAGATGGTTAAATACTATGAGGATGCCATCAAAAACGCCGGCCATGCAGCCAATGACAAAGATTACAATCTTGCCAAGCAGCTTTCCGATGCAGAGGCAGGCCTTGAAAAA
>CACYCC010000029.1 GCA_902772805.1 uncultured Lachnospiraceae bacterium
CTGTTTAAGGTCATCAAAATTAAGCCCGAATATAGCCGCACACAATTTGATAACGGCCGTATCCATTGCCTTTAATACTTCTTTTCTGGTCGATCCTCTCGTATCCGCTGCAAGAGGCTCTATTTCCCTTCGAACTTTAACCGTGTTGCCGTTTTCATCAACGACTTCCTCTTCCACATAGTTAAGTATCTCGGGGAATGAATTTACAGGCTCATCTTCCGCAAGAAGGACAAGCAAGTGGTCTCTCGGATGAGTCTGTAAGAATACCTCTATCTCCTTCATACACCAGCGTGATTCCGGATATCTGGGGGTACATACACAGATAAGAAACTCCGAATTGGCAAGTGCCGCATTTATGGGATCCGACAGATTGTCGGCTAAAGGCAACTCATCAACATCACGAAATATCCTCGTTATCTTTGTTTTTCCGCTTTTAACCTTGGATAATACCGATTTCGGTAATTTGAAGTTTTCCAGCTTTTTGTGAAGATTTTCAACAACAAAAGTGTCAAACTCAGAATGTCTGTAGCTTATGAACGCATCATAATGCACATCTTTTAAACCTGCCATAACTTTTCCCTTTTACTCTTTTATTTCCCGTCCCCAAACGGGATCTTCCAAACAAAACCTTTATAAATATACCATACCGACCGATTTCAATACAAGCGATCACGCTGAAACCATATAAAAAAGTTAAATACCCACTTCCCGACAAATCAAAAAGGCTTCCGGGCATATCGCCCGAAAGCCTTTAAATACCTTTTGTCTGTACTGTATCGCATACCGAAAGCGATTTAATACATTCCGCCCATTCCGCCGCCTGCGGGCATTGCGGGTGTATCTTCTTTGATGTTGGCAACTGCCGACTCTGTGGTAAGGAATGTTGATGCAACGCTCGTTGCGTTCTGAAGAGCCGATCTTGTAACCTTTGCGGGATCAAGGATACCTGCGGCTACCATATCAACATACTCTTCTTTGTAAGCATCAAATCCGATGCCCTTCTTGGACTCACGAACCTTGTTGATGACAACACTTCCCTCGAGTCCTGCGTTGGCAACAATGTGATAAAGAGGAGCTTCCATAGCCTTGAGAACTATGTATGCACCGGTCTTTTCGTCACCGTCAAGCTTATCGGCAAGTTTCTTAACTTCCTTGGAAGCGTGGATGTATGCTGCACCACCGCCGCAGATGATACCTTCTTCAACTGCCGCACGTGTAGCTGCAAGAGCATCTTCCATACGCATCTTTGCTTCTTTCATTTCGGTCTCGGTAGCTGCACCTACACGGATAACTGCTACGCCGCCCGAAAGCTTTGCAAGTCTTTCCTGAAGTTTTTCTTTATCGAAATCGGATGTTGTGGTTTCGATCTGGTTCTTGATCTGAGCGATACGTGCGTTAACTGCCTTCTTGTCGCCGCAGCCGTCCACGATAACGGTATTTTCTTTTTGAACCTTAACCGATTTTGCACGTCCCAGCATATCAAGTGAAGCTTCCTTGAGTTCAAGGCCGAGTTCCGAACTGATAACCTGTCCGCCTGTAAGGATCGCGATATCCTCAAGCATTGCCTTTCTGCGATCGCCGTATCCGGGAGCCTTAACGGCTACAACATTGAATGTACCACGAAGTTTGTTGACGATAAGTGTTGTTAAAGCTTCACCTTCAACGTCCTCAGCTACGATAAGGAGCTTTGAACCGGACTGAACGATCTGCTCAAGTAAAGGAAGGATCTCCTGAATATTTGATATCTTCTTATCTGTGATCAGAATGTAGGGATCGTCAAGAACCGCTTCCATCTTGTCCATATCGGTAGCCATGTAAGCTGAGATATAACCACGGTCAAACTGCATACCTTTTACGAGTTCAAGTTCGGTCTCCATGGTCTTTGACTCTTCGATGGTGATAACACCGTCGCCCGAAACGGTCTCCATAGCCTTGGCAACCATCTCACCTACGTGATCGTCGCCTGCGGAAATAGCTGCAACTCTTGCGATATGCTCGCTTCCGTTAACCTTCTGAGACATATCCTTGATAGCTTCAACAGCTTTGTCTGTAGCCTTCTTCATACCCTTTCTCATCTCGATGGGGTTTGCGCCGGCTGCAAGATTCTTCATGCCTTCGTTGATCATTGCCTGTGCAAGAACGGTAGCAGTTGTGGTACCGTCACCGGCAACGTCGTTGGTCTTGGTGGCAACTTCTTTGACAAGCTGTGCACCCATGTTCTCGAATGGGTCTTCAAGTTCGATCTCTTTTGCTATCGTAACACCGTCGTTGGTGATGAGGGGTGCGCCGTAGCTCTTGTCAAGAACAACGTTTCTTCCCTTAGGTCCAAGGGTAACTCTTACTGTATCCGCAAGTTTGTTGACACCTGCTTCAAGTGCGACTCTCGCGTCTGCACCGTATTTGATCTCTTTTGCCATGATATATGTCCTCCGTATTACTTATTCTTGATAACTGCAAGGATGTCGCTCTGCTTGCAGATGATATATTCTTCGTCGTCAAGTTTAACTTCGGTTCCCGAATATTTGGAGAAGATAACCTCATCGTTAACCTTAACTTCCATCTTAACATCCTCGGTACCGGGGCCTACTGCCACAACCTTGGCCTGCTGGGGTTTTTCTTTGTTCTGTCCGGGTAATACGATGCCCGATTTTGTGGTCTCTTCAGCCACTAACTGTTTCAAAACGACTCTGTCGCCTAAAGGTACTAACTTCATAAAAACTGCCTCCTTTGCAATTTATTAGCACTCAAACATATCGAGTGCTAACCTTCATCAAATACAATAGTCTTTTGGTGTTGATGTGTCAATAATCACTTTATAAAAAAAATATAAAAAAGCGTATTATTTCCCACAAAGAAAAACCGGCAGGTCATCTGACCTGCCGGCAAATCGATCAAAGCCGTACTTTCGTTCTAATGTTTCCTACTGTCTTGTAGCAGTAACGGTTGCTCCGAAATATGCCTTTAAATATTCGGGACCCAAGAACCATATATCGTTGGATGAGTCTTTATCGGAGTTCAATGCTTCAACTTTTGCAAATGCATTGACTGCTGTCTTGGAAGAAAGATCAACGGTATATTTGTTTTTGCCCTGCCAGAAATTGTACTTAACCTTTGAGTCCGAGTTCATGAGTTTCTTGCAGATCTCAAACTCAAGTGTTCCGTCCGAATCGCCGGGCGCATCGATCGAAACATATCCGGTCTTGGATGCCGATGACTGGCGCTTAACTTCATTCTTGTAATCATTGGCCTTCTTGTCGGTAGATGACACGGGAACGGGCCATGCGGCACCTTTATCTTTTATATATTTGCTGATCTCTACGTGATCGACTTCTCTTGTCTGGTTTTCCCAGTAAAAATAGCTTTCAACATACCAGTTTCCGCCGGAAAAAGAAAGTCCTGCTATGTCACAGGGAAGCACATCCTTCTGAATTACCCTTCCGCTTGTGATACCGGTGAAGTTCTTGGCAGAATCCCAGTTAAGATATCCTATATAATTGCCCGACCATGATGTAAACCATGCGCCGTAGGACCCGTCTGTTCTTTGAACGGGATTTGCGGTAACAAAGAAGGGGGCACCATCGGGAAACTGTCCGACGTTAACATTAGCGTAGAGCTCATCAATAACTTTCTGATCCAGTCCGTCGGCATATGCGGTTTTGGGAAGTGCGAAAAAGATTACGATCGCAAGTAAAGCCGCAACCGGAACAACCAGCATTTTTGATAATTTTGTCATTTTTATAACCTCTCTTTCTTAGTTGAAGATTTATAAAAACTTCCAACACTTCAATTATACATTTTTATGTAAGCCGATTCAACGAAAGTTCCTTAATAATTCGTTATTTTTCCTTAAAAAGTCTTTTCAATTTCCAAAAGCTCGGAAGGTGAATGGATCGTATAGTCGGGCGAGGGTACTTCCCCGAAACCATAATCGGCAAACACAAATATCGCCCCGGCTTCCTTGGAAGAATTGTAGTCTCCCATCGTGTCTCCGATGTAATAAGCCTTATCCATGTTGTTTCTTTGCATAACAAGCTTTATGTTGTCCGCTTTCAAAAGACCTGTATGCCCGAAACACTCATAGTCCTTTATTATATCCTTAAGTCCGTTTTTTTCGATGACGAGCTCGATATATCCGTCCTGGCAGTTGCTTACGATATAAAGATTGTTGTCCTTGGCAAGTTCTGCCATCGTCTCTCTCATGCCCTCGTATGCCAGATCCTCGGTGTTTTCGCTTATCGCCTCATGTTCAAACTGACAGCAGTTTTCCAACAGTTCCGCCTTTTTAACGGGGTCGATATCTCCGAAAAGATCGTCCGCTATCTCATCCATGGGCTTTCCGAACTCTTTCTGCAGCATCTTGTCGGTTATGTTAAGGTCCTTAAGTTCCTCTATCCCCGATGCTCTTACAGCCCTGTTCCAGGCGCCGGCCACCACGCCCGTGGTGTTCCATATTGTTCCGTCTATATCAAATATCAGATGTTTCAATAAGTCCTCCGTGTACGCCGCATGCTGCGACGCGCAATTTTATTTATATTCCGCTTTTTAAGCTCGCAGTTTATTTGTCGTAAGTTCTGTACCATTCCGGGTAAAGCGGATGATCCAGATACACATCCGTAAACTTCTCGGTATCACAGCCGTAATCAAGATATGCGTTCTTGTTTTCTATCTTAAAAGAACCGTCCGCCTTTACCGTTACGACTCCGGCGCCTCTCTGGGTACCGCTTTGCATTATCTCATCGCCGTAAGCTTCGTTGTCGACCGAATACGAATATGCCAGCGTCACGCCCTTATAAATGACCTGCGCATTGTTGGTATGGTCGTGTCCGCAAAGAACGGCATCCACACAGCCCATCTCATCACACAGTACCTCGAAAAACTTATCCTGGTCCTCGGGAGCTCCGGCATTGTTAAGTCCACCGTAGCATACCTTTTCTTCGCCCCAAGCTCCGTCCACAAATTCCGTGCACGCCGGATAATCGACCGATCTGAACGTGGCTTTTTTGCCTTTTTCGTCCCTTGTTTCGATGATCAGGTCATCAAGTGCGCATCTGTATTCACCGATCGGTATATGTAAAAAGAAAATGCTCTTAAGATATTCGCCTTCTTTGACCCCGGGCTCTGATGCAGACAGCTCAGCTATCGTATCGGCCGCCCACTCGATCTCGGCATCGTGGATCGTATCGTATCTTCCGAAAACGGAACTTAAGAATTTCGTATCAACATAGGCGTTTGAGTCGATCAGCATTATGAGCTTTATGATCTCTCCGTCCTTGTTTTTAAGCACTATGCACTGGTTGGTAACGCTTGGAACGGTCTCGGCATCAAGGTCGGTAAATTCCTGATTGAAAATACA
>CACYCC010000030.1 GCA_902772805.1 uncultured Lachnospiraceae bacterium
ACGATGTCAAAAAGCAGCTGTTTTCATGTGTCAACTGTATAGGCGGCGTTGAAATGATCGATAACCTTCTTTCTTTTGTATCAAATGAAAGATCGGTTTCGGCGCTTAATAGACTTAAAAAGCTTGTAGAGATACTTAAGGTCTACGGCCATGACGGATTTATCTCCTTTGACCTTGGAATGTTAAGTAAATACAACTATTATACCGGCGTGATCTTCAAGGCTTATACATATGGCTTAGGCGATGCGCTTGTAAAGGGCGGAAGATACGATAAGCTGCTTAAATCCTTTGGCGCATCAAAACCTGCCATCGGTTTTATGGTAGTTATCGATGAACTTATGATGGCTTTAAGAGGCCAGAATATCGATGTAAACATCAATACCGACAGATGTGTCATAGAATATGACGAAAACGATTATTATGATGCTGTCACAAAAGCGGTAAGTCTTCGAAAGGAAGGAAAAGCAGCTGTGCTTGTTAAGAGATCATGAATAAAGAAAAATATCTTACTTTTGCACTCGGTAAGGGAAGACTTGCCGAACATACGATAGAACTCATGTCAAAGATCGGTATCACATGCGATGAGATACTCGATAAAAAGACCAGAAAACTCATTTTTGTCGATGAAGTCCACCGACTTAAGTTTTTCCTGGCCAAGGGACCGGATGTTCCGACATATGTGGAATACGGGGCTGCCGACATAGGAGTCGTAGGTAAAGATACGATCCTTGAAGAGGCAAGGCGCGCTTACGAAGTTTTAGATCTCGGATTCGGTAAATGCAGGATGTGTGTCTGCGGACCGGAAAGCGCGGGAGCACTTCTTAAAAATCATGAAATGATAAGAGTAGCCACCAAGTATCCCGTTATCGCAAGGGATTATTTCTACAATGTCAAGCATCAGACCGTTGATATAATAAAACTCAACGGTTCGGTAGAACTCGGCCCCCTTGTGGGACTTTCGGATGTAATTGTCGATATAGTGGAAACGGGATCGACTCTCAAAGAAAACGGCCTTGTGGTGCTCGAAGAGGTGTGCCCGCTTTCCGCAAGGATGATCGTGAACCAGGTATCCATGCAGATGGAATCCGAAAGGATAAACGACCTGATCACGAGACTTAAGGAGGTATTGTAATGAGGATCGTAAAACTTGATAAAAACTCGCGTGAGGATATACTTAAAAATCTGATAAAAAGAAGTACATCCGACTACGGCGAATACGAAAAGACCGTTGCGGATATCATTGAAAACATAAAGACGCGCGGCGATGAGGCGTTATTTGAGTATACCCTTAAATTTGACAGATTTAATCTCACAAAAGAAAACATAAAAGTCACAGAGGCAGAAATAAAGGAAGCTTACGGCGAACTTGATGAAGAATATGTGGATGTAATGCGTGAAGCCGCTTCAAATATTGCTGAGTTTCACAAAAAACAGTTAAGAAACACATGGATCGAGACAAGACCGGACGGATCGATACTTGGTCAGCGTATTCTCCCCATCGAGATAAGCGGATGCTACGTTCCCGGCGGAAAAGCGGCTTATCCTTCAAGTGTATTGATGAATATCGTACCCGCCAAGGTGGCCGGTGTTGAAAAGATCGTAATGGTAACGCCTCCAAACAGCGAAGGTAAGGTAAACCCGGGAACTCTTGTCGCCGCAGATATCGCAGGCGTTGATGAGATCTATAAGATCGGCGGAGCCCAGGCGATCGCTGCGCTTGCTTACGGCACAGAGTCGGTTCCGAAGGTTGACAAGATAACGGGCCCCGGCAATATCTTTGTTGCCCTTGCCAAAAAGGCGGTATTCGGAAGCGTGGGAATAGATTCGATCGCAGGTCCTTCAGAGATCGTGGTACTGGCCGATGAAACCGCAAATCCCAGATTTGTGGCAGCTGATCTTTTAAGCCAGGCCGAGCACGACGAACTTGCATCGGCGATACTGGTAACTACTTCCGAAGACCTTGCAGGTAAAGTAAGCGCTGAAGTTGACGGCTTTTTAAAGGTTCTCTCAAGAGAGAAAATAATCCGTGCTTCACTTGATAATTTCGGTTATATTATAATTGCAGACAGTTCTGAAGATGCGATAGACATAGTTAACAATATTGCCGGCGAACACTTAGAGATACTTACAAAAGATCCGTTTGAGACGATGACTAAGGTTAAGAATGCGGGTGCGATATTCCTGGGTTCCTATTCTTCGGAACCGCTTGGCGATTACTTTGCGGGTCCCGACCACATACTTCCCACAAACGGAACGGCAAGATTTTTCTCGCCTCTCGGAGTCGATGATTTTATCAAGAGAACAAGCCTTATATCATATTCCGAGAAAGCGCTTTTCGATGTTCACAACAAGATCGAACTGTTTGCCGAAAAAGAAGGGCTTACGGCTCACGCCAATTCGATAAAAGTAAGATTCGAATAAAGATACAAACAGCAGTGTGATATTTGTAAGCACGGAACGGAGAGATTTATGAGCAGGATAAAACTGATTGAACGTGAAACAAAAGAAACATCCATATCGCTTACGCTTGATCTTGACGGCAAAGGCGAGTCGCAGGTTGACAGCGGGATAGGTTTTTTCGATCATATGCTGGCGGGATTTGCCAAGCATGGGTCATTTAATCTTAAGGCTGCCATCAAGGGAGATCTTATAGTTGATACACATCACACCGTAGAAGATACGGGTATAGTACTCGGACTTGCCATTAAAGAAGCACTCGGAGACAAGAAGGGTATCAACAGATACGGAAGTTTCATTCTTCCGATGGATGACGCGCTTGTTATGTGTGCGGTCGATCTTTCCGGAAGACCTTATCTTTCCTACGATCTTTCTTTTGCATCCGAAAAGATCGGATATCTTGAAACACAGACGATACGTGAATTTTTCTATGCCGTATCCTATAGCGCAGGTATGAATATACACTTAAAACAGCTGTCGGGTATAAACGATCATCATATCTGCGAAGCTGCTTTTAAGGCATTCGGTAAGGCTTTGAAAGAGGCCTGCAAGATCGATCCCTCAAGCAACGAAATACCTTCCACGAAAGGAATGCTGTAGAAATGCGTAAAAAGATAATACCTTGTATATATTTAAAGAATATGATGGCAGTCAAGTCTTTTAAGGACGAAACGGTCATAGAGACCGATCCCGTAAGACTTGCAAAGTCATATTCAGATGCATTGTGTGATGAAATACTGATATTTGACTTATCAAATGTCGACAACGAGCATGAGGCCGCGCTTGATGTCATAAAAGATATCTGCGCAGCGGTTAAGGTTCCGGTTATCGGCGCCGGTAACGTCAAAAGGATGGAAGATGTCAAGAAACTTCTCTATGCGGGATGCAAAAAGGCTGTCCTTAACTTCTCAAGAGACGACAACATCGAGATCGCTCCCGAAGTTGCCGGTAAGTTTTCAAAAGACAAGCTTGTGGCATGCGTAAACAGTGTTGAAGAAGTAAACGACAATATATCGACGATCAGAAACTGTGTTTCGGAAGTACTGTTTTTGGATGAAAAGATCACCAGAAACGTCGATCTTGCATGCCTTCCCGACAGAGTTATAGTTAGTCTTGCCAATGTAAGCCTTGAAAAACTTATAGATATATTCGCGATCAAAGACAGGACTTCAATAACCGGTGAAGTGATCAACGAAAACATCACACAGTTTGAAGCGATCAGGAAACTGATCGGTGTCGAGGATGTTCCTTTTTCTAAATTTAAGTTAAATTCAGACGGCCTGATCCCTGTGATAGTTCAGGATTACAAGACTTCACAGGTACTTATGATGGCTTATATGAACGAAGAGGCTTATAACCGCACTCTTATGACGCGTACAATGACTTACTGGTCACGTTCGCGTAACGAACTGTGGGTTAAAGGTGCCACAAGCGGTCATTTCCAGTATCTTAAGTCGCTTTCCTATGACTGCGATGCCGATACACTCCTTGCAAATGTCGAGCAGGTTGGAGCTGCCTGTCATACAGGCGAATATTCGTGCTTTTTCAACGATATCATTACTTACGATTACGAAGAAAAGAATCCGTTCTCGGTACTTAACGATGTATACGAGGTTATCGAAGACAGAAAAGCAAATCCCAAGGAAGGCTCATATACCAATTATCTGTTTGACAAAGGTATAGACAAGATACTTAAAAAGGTCGGTGAAGAGGCAACCGAGATCGTTATTGCCGCCAAAAACCCCAATGCAAACGAGATAAAGTATGAGATCTCCGATTTTCTGTATCACATCATGGTGCTGATGGTTGAAAAGCAGGTGACCTGGGAAGAGATCATGAGAGAGCTTGCAAACAGGTAGATCTGTTTACAAATAATGCGCAGCTGCGCAAGTGGTGTAATTAATGACAAATTTGGCTTTACCCGAAGAAGTCCTTATGGCTGTCGAAAAGCCCGAAAGATATATAGGGCATGAGTTCAACAGTGTGGTCAAGGATAAGGACTCAGTAGATGTAAGATTCGTGATGTGCTTTCCCGATGTATATGAGATCGGTATGTCACATCTCGGGATCGCAATATTGTATGACATGTTTAACTCTTTTGCCGATACATGGTGCGAAAGAGTTTATTCGCCTTGGCCGGATCTTGATAAGATCATGCGCGAAAAGAAAATACCCCTCTTTGCGCTTGAGAGTCAGGAACCCATAAAGAATTTTGATTTTCTGGGGATAACCATCCAGTACGAGATGGTTTATACCAATATCTTACAGATCCTTGATCTGTCCGAAATCCCTCTTTTATCTTGGGAACGTACATGGGACGATCCCATAGTTATCGGTGGCGGACCCTGTACATCAAATCCCGAACCGCTTGCAGACTTTTTTGACATATTCTATATAGGTGAAGGTGAGACTCAGTACAGAGTGCTTCTTGACATGTACAAGGAATCCCGCAAAAACGGAGATTCAAGGGAAGAGTTCTTACATAAAGCAAGTAAGATCCCGGGACTTTATGTGCCATCTATGCTTGATGTTGAGTACAAAGAAGACGGAACCGTAAGCCGGTTTGTTCCCAAATACGATGATGTTCCCGTAAAGGTTTACAAAGAACTCGTAAAAGATCTTGATGATACATATTATCCCGAGAAGCCTGTGGTTCCGTTCATTAAGGTCACACAGGAAAGAGTCGTGCTTGAGATAATGCGAGGCTGTATACGAGGCTGCAGATTTTGTCAGGCCGGACAGATATACAGACCGGTCAGGGAACGAAGCGTTGAATATCTTCTCGATAAAGCCGTTAAACTTCTTGACAATACAGGCCAGGAAGAGATCACGCTAAGTTCGCTTTCATCATCGGATTATTCGCATCTTGATGAGCTGCTTTCAAAGCTCATAGAAAAATGTAACAACAAAAAGGTAAATATAGCACTTCCGAGTTTGAGGATCGATCAATTCTCGCTCGATGTCATGAATAAGATCCAGGATGTCAAAAAATCGAGCCTTACTTTTGCTCCCGAAGCGGGTTCGCAAAGAATGCGAGATATCATCAATAAAGGTCTTACCGAAGAAGATATCGTTAACGGTGCAACGCTTGCCTTTAAGGGCGGCTGGACAAGAGTAAAGCTTTATTTCATGCTCGGACTTCCTTTTGAGACCGATGAGGATATAAAAGGCATTGCGGATCTTTCGAATCTTGTCTGCGCCACGTTTTATGATACCGTTCCCAAAGAACAGCGTGTTAACGGCCATGTACAGGTTGTGACAAGCACGTCATTTTTCGTTCCGAAGCCGTTTACCCCTTTCCAGTGGGCTCAGATGGATGATGCGAAGACCTTTATAGACAAAGCCGAAAAGACCAAGCATTTTATAATCGGAGAATTGAACCAGAAGCATATCAAATATAACTGGCATGAGGCCGATGTAAGTGTGCTGGAAGGTGTATTTGCCAGAGGCGACAGAAAACTTTCCAAGGTTTTGCTAAATGCCTACAGTAAGGGCTGTATATTTGATGCATGGACCGAGTTTTACGATAACGACAAGTGGCTTAAGGCATTTGAAGAGGAAGGCGTGGAGTTTTCTTTTTACACCACGAGAAAACGTGAAGACGATGAAATATTCCCATGGGATTTCATCGAGTGCGGTGTGACAAAAGAACATTTCTTGAGAGAATGGCACAAGGCTCAGAAGGGTGAGGTCACATTAAACTGTAAAGACCGCTGTGCCGGCTGCGGAATGGCCAAATTTGAGTGCGGCATCTGTGTAAGATAGCAGTGACTGTGGATATATAGTAACGCTAAAAACGGAGGGATCATGAAACTTCGTGTTAAGTTTTCTAAGACCGGAGTATTAAAATATATAGGGCATCTTGATACAATGCGGTATTTCCAGAAGGCATTCAGGCGTACTGACATTCGTGTCAAGTATTCTGCGGGCTTTTCTCCTCATATGATAATGAGCTTTGCACAGGCTCTGGGAGTCGGGGTTGAGAGTTTGGGCGAATACTTTGATGTTGAGGTTGAAGACGATCAGGAAATCGCAGGTATGGTCGATAAGCTCAATGCCCAGATGGCTGAGGGATTTAAGGTCATCGATATCGTTAAGATTGATGACAAGGCAACGAATGCCATGGCAAGCGTTGCGGCATCGAGGTATGAGATAGATTTTTATAAGACCGAAAACCCCGTAACACCCGCACTTTTCGAAGAGTTTAGATCTGCGGGTCCGATCGAATATACCAAGAAGGTTAAGACCGGTGAGATCACATTTAACATAAAGGATTTTGTGTTTGAACTGGAATACAGGGATAAAGGGTTTTACTGCGTAGTCGATTCATCGAGTGCGGGAAATCTAAAACCTAAATTTCTGGTTGAAGTACTGCTAAAACTTGCCGGCAAAGATATTGAGCAATATCCTTTTCATATATTAAGGATCGACCTTTTAAAACGGGACAGTGAAGGAAGATTTGTAAGTTTGGATCATGAATAAAGCGATCGTAACATCAAAGGACGGGATAATAAGGACCATCGTGATGGATGAGGATCTTAAGCCCGAACAATTGATATTGTCAAGAAAAACGGACATTACTCTGGGCAGCGTTTATGTCGGAAGAGTGGCCGATGTAAAGAAGAATTTAAAAGCATGTTTTGTAAACATTACCCCTGAAATAAAGGGGTTTCTTGCATTTGAAGAGTTTGAGCATGCCGGGCTTGATATACCTCATGAAGGCGACATCATAGTTGTAAGGGTACTTAAGGAACCGGTAAAGACAAAGGGATACTCGCTTTCCATAGACATTGAGATATCCGGTGAATACTGTGTTGTATCGGATCACGGGAACGGTATCCACTACTCAAAACAGCTTGATAATGATGAAAAAGAAAAGATCAAAGCTGCCCTTAAAGAAAAGCGTATCGGGTACGAAGTCAAAACAGGGTCGGATGGTGACCCGGCGGACACTGAACTGCCCGGAAGTGTCATTATAAGGACAAATGCTTCGGTTTCCGTCATCGATGAAGTCATAAGCGAGATAGAAAGAATCGGTGCCATCGTATCGGATATCGTAAAATATGGCAAAACCAGAACACTTTATTCCTGCCTTTATAAAGAAAGACCTTCTTATCTTAAAACACTTACGGATTTAAGAACGGATTCTTTTGACGAGATCATAACAGACGATGAAGAACTGTTTTCGGAGATCTCGGAGGTGTTTCCCGAAAGGGCGAGACTGTATGATAACGAAAACATTTCGATCAATGCACTTTATAATGTTGAAAGAGCCGTCAGAAATGCGACCGATAAGACGGTTTATCTTCCCTGCGGCGGTTATCTTGTAATAGAACGTACAGAGGCAATGACGGTTATCGATGTGAACTCCGGTAAATACGGTGTCTTAAGAGATCATGCCGAGATGGTCAAAAAGGTCAACACCGAAGCCGCCAAGGAGATCGCTTATCAGTTAAGATACAGAAACATTTCGGGAATGATACTTATTGACTTTATCAATCCCGAACTTAAAAAGGATGAAGAAGAACTTCTTACACTCTTAAAAACTCTTTTTAAAGACGATAAATGCAAGACAAACGTTTACGGATTCACGAATCTTAAACTTGTTGAGATCTCAAGACAAAAGATCCGTGCTTCGGTTTATGATTTTGATATGTAGATATCGCTGATTTTTGTTGACAAACCTTGAACGTATTGCTATTATATTTGAGTATGCCGCATAACGTGGTCTAAGTATGTTGTCATGACATCACCAAAGTTAGCGAGTAAAAATCCGTTTTCGCGGGTTTTAGATAGGAGGAATTGAATATGTACGCTATTATTGCTACCGGCGGAAAACAGTACAAAGTTTCCGAAGGCGATATCATCAAAGTTGAAAAGCTTGATGCTGAAGCCGGAAGTGAAGTTGTTTTCGATAAGGTCGTTGCCGTTTCGGGTGATGAGCTTAAGGTCGCTAAAGACGTAGAAGGTGCAACCGTTTCTGCTACAGTTATGGAGCAGGGTCGTGGTAAGAAGGTTATTGTATACAAGTACAAGAGAAAATCCGGATATCACAAGAAAAACGGTCACAGACAAGCATACACACAGGTTAAGATTGACAAGATCAACGCATAATTGGGTGTGATATGACAGAGATTTGTTATTATACCGACAATGCATACGTGACCGGATTTGAGATAAACGGTCATTCCGGTTTTGCAAAGAGAGGGAAAGATATAGTTTGTGCAGCCGTTTCGGTTCTTTCCATAAACTGTGTCAATTCACTCGAAGAACTGCTCGGTATAGTTCCGAAAGTTAAAGAAGATAAAAAACGAGGTTATCTTGAAGTGATCGTAGAAGATTATAAGAGAGATGACGTGCAGTTATTATTTAGATCTTTTGTTATCGGAGTTGACAAAATCTCGGCAGACTATGGTAATTTCGTAAAACTGACAAATAGGAGGTGTACACCATGATGAAATTGGACCTTCAATTTTTCGCTCATAAAAAGGGAGTAGGTTCCACCAAGAACGGTCGTGATTCCGAATCCAAGAGATTAGGTGCGAAGAGAGCTGACGGACAGTTTGTAAATGCAGGAACAATTATATACAGACAGCGCGGTACCAAGATCCATCCCGGCGTTAACGTTGGCCGCGGTGGTGACGATACATTGTATTCAAAGGTTGACGGAGTTGTCCGCTTTGAAAGAATGGGAAGAGATAAGACACGCGCTTCCGTTCATCCTGTAGAAAGCAAGTAATTTTGATTTTGCAGCCTCAAGCTTTTTTGAGGCTGTATTTTTTTAAATCTCGTAATTATAATTCCTGTCACAAGCGCTATGCTTTTTAAAGGAGTAAATAATATGTTTGCGGATCGTGCAAAAATATTTGTAAGAAGCGGAAAAGGCGGAGACGGACACGTTTCTTTCAGAAGAGAAAAATATGTACCCGACGGCGGTCCGGACGGCGGAGACGGCGGACACGGCGGCAGTGTTATATTTGAGATCGACAAAGGACTCAATACTCTTACCGACTACAGATTTTCCAGGAAGTTTTCGGCCGAAGACGGCGAAAACGGTAAAGGCCGTAACTGCAGAGGTAAAGACGGTGAGGATATAGTTCTTAAAGTGCCCGAGGGAACCGTTATAAAGGACGAAGCGACCGGTAAGGTCTTACTTGATATGTCCGGAGATAACAAAAGAGTTGTATTTTTAGAAGGCGGCAGAGGGGGACTTGGTAACCAGCATTACGCTACCAGTACCATGCAGGCACCCAAATACGCAAAACCCGGCCAGCCCGCCAAGGAACTTAATATACTGCTTGAACTTAAATGTATCGCAGACGTAGGACTTGTGGGGTTTCCCAATGTAGGTAAATCGACGCTTCTTTCCATGGTTTCAAACGCAAAACCCAAGATCGCCAATTATCATTTTACGACGCTTAATCCGATATTGGGTGTGGTTGATATCGCAGGTGCGGAAGGTTTTGTTATCGCGGATATTCCCGGCCTTGTTGAAGGCGCAAGTGACGGTGTCGGTCTCGGACTTGATTTCTTAAGACATATCGAGCGCACGAGAATACTGGTACATGTTGTCGATGCCGCTTCGACCGAGGGAAGAGACCCGATAGAAGATATTTATCTTATTAATAACGAGCTTAAAAAATACGGAGCGGATGTTTCCAAGAAGCCTCAGGTGATCGCGGCCAACAAACTTGATGCCTGCGAAGATCCCGATGCGATCGTAGAAAAGATAAAAGAAGAGTTTGAGCCTCAGGGATATAAGGTTTTTGCCATAAGCGCGGCTACTAACAGGGGTATCAAAGAACTTATCTATCATTTAAATGACATGTTAAAAGAATATCCACGCGAAACGGTAGTATTCGAGCCCGAAATGGTTCCCGAATTTGCCGGTGTTTACAGTGAACCCTTTGATGTTTATTTTGATGAAGAAGAGGAAGAATTTGTTATCGAAGGTCCCAGGATCGAAAAAATGCTGGGATATACAAATCTTGAGTCCGAAAAAGGATTTATGTTCTTCCAGAAGTTCTTAAAAGACAACGGTATCCTCGATCAGCTCGAAGAACTCGGCATCAAAGACGGCGATACCGTAAGAATGTACGGATTCAAATTTGATTATTACAAGTAAAAACGTTTAGAACATAAACGGGTACATAAACCCGTCACGGAACGGAGCTATATGAACAGCAGACAAAGAGCATATTTAAAGAGTCTTGCAAGTAATCTAAACCCCGTATTTCAGATAGGCAAAAACAATCTGACTCCCGAGGTTACGGAGGCTGTAAGAGAATGTTTTAACAACAACGAACTTATCAAGATCGCAGTCCTTAAGAACAGCCTTGAGGACCCCAAAGCAATGGCCGGAACTCTTGCCGAAAGAACCGGTTCCGAAGTGGTGGAAGTGATCGGTAAAAAAATTGTTCTTTATAAACCTTTTAAGGATGATCCCAAGATAATATTACCGCGATGAATGAGGAAAAATACAGTAAACTGATCGGTAAACTTAAAAAACGGCTCGACGAGGAACGGTTTTATCACACTCTCGGTGTTTCCTACACATCCGCAGCACTTGCCATGAAATACGGTTTTGATGTCGACAAGGCAAGACTGGCGGGACTTTTGCATGACTGCGCCAAGCAGTACAGCGCCAAGGAATTATTTGATCTTTGCAAAAAGAACGGTCTTGAGATCACAAAGATCGAATCCGAGTATCCGTCGCTTCTTCATTCCAAATACGGAGCATTCATGGCCGAACATGAATTTGGGACCTGTGATATCGAGATACTCAATGCGATAAAGTATCATACAACCGGAAGACCGGGAATGTCACTTCTTGAAAAGATCGTTTTTGTTGCCGATTATATCGAACCGACAAGAACTGTTCTTCCAAAGCTTTCAGAAATACGCAAGATTTCTTTTGAAGATATCGATAAAGCGGTTATAATGGAACTGGAGATGACTATAGAGCATTTAAAAAGAAAAAATCCCGATGGGATCGACCCGCTATCTATAGAAACACTTTCATATTACAAAGAGGTACATTAATGGATATAAAGGAATGCGTAGATATATGCGTTAAAGCACTTGAAGATAAGAAAGGTGCTGATATAAAAGTATTAAATATCGGCGGCATATCGCC
>CACYCC010000031.1 GCA_902772805.1 uncultured Lachnospiraceae bacterium
AAAATGGACGCAAACAATATACCTACACTTACACTTGATCCTTCGGGAGCATCGCAGCCCGCACCTTCTTTTGCGACAGCAACCGCTACAATGTCGGCACCGGAAACAATGACGGCAGCCGCATCGGCAGTTCAGGCAGCCAAAGAGGTTGAGCCCGTGGTTGTTGACGAAAACATGCTTTCCGACGAGGAAAAGAAGATCGTAGACGATTTTGCCTCAAAGATAGATATCACAAATACAAACCAGGTACTTATGTATGGTGCATCCGCGCAAAAGAACATCGCCGAATTTTCGGAAGGCGCCCTTAACGCGGTACGTACCAAAGATCTTGGCGAGATTGGTGAAACGCTTGCAAACCTCGTAGTACAGATCAAGAGCTGCCAGGAGCCCGAGAAAAAGGGTATCGGCGGATTTTTCCAAAAGAAAAAGAACGACCTTGAAGCCATGAAAGCCAATTATTCCAAGGCCGAGACCAACGTAGACAAGATCGCCGAGGTACTTGAGAAGCATCAGGTAGTGCTCATGAAAGATGCGGCGCTTTATGATGAGATGTACAAGTTAAACCTCAACTATTATAAAGAGCTTACGATGTATATCGTAGCCGGCAAAAAGGCACTTGCCGAAGCCAAGAGCGTTAAACTCGAAGAGCTTCGCAAAAAGGCTGAGGAGACCGGAGCTCAGGAAGATGCACAGGCATTCAACGATTACCAGAATCTGATCGCCCGTTTTGAAAAGAGACTTCACGACCTTGAACTTACCAGGATGATCTCGATCCAGATGGGTCCTCAGACAAGGCTTTTACAGAACAACGATACTCTGATGGTAGAAAAGATCCAGACGTCTCTTACCAGCACGATCCCGCTTTGGAAGAGCCAGATGGTACTTGCGATGGGTATCGAACACGGACGTCAGGCAACAGCCGCACAGAGTGCCGTTACCGAGATGACCAACGAGCTTCTTAAAAAGAACGCGGATCAGCTCAAGATGGCTACAGTCGAGACAGCAAGAGAAGCTGAGAGATCTATCGTTGATATCGAAACATTAAGACATACCAACGAGCAGCTCATCACAACACTCGACGAAGTTATGCAGATCCAGGCCGAAGGTGCTCAGAAGCGTAAAGATGCGGAAGTTGAACTCGGACGTATCGAGGGTGAACTTAAACAGAAACTTCTTGAACTTAAAGGTATCTGATTTAAAGAGGAGATAAACGAAAGTGGAAGCATTAAAAAAGACCGGCGTAGCAGCCATGATAATGGTAATATGCATAGTTCTTGCGATCCTGCTCGGTGAAGTCAGATCCACGACATACAAAAATGCCGAGAGCGGCAATGTTGCGGTAACGACCGAACGAAACGGAGTCGGAAAACTGATATATAACTGGTCCACATACGGCACCATTCAGAATCAGGTCGAGAAAGGACTTAATGTCATTACCGACAAAGAGGACGACGATGACGATGGTGGATTCAGTATCGGAAAACTTATAGGTGTACTTATAATCATAGCTATTGTGGCGGGTATATTTAAAAGTAAATAAACGTATGGATCAAAGGGACAGGCCGGCGTCTGTCCCTTTTGATTTAAAGACCTTTTATCCCGGGAAAAGTATATTTTTTGTTGCCTAATGATTAATAGAGTGGTGTATAATTATTCATTGTTAAAAAACAAATAGTGTATTATTTTTTTGTTTTAGCAAGTGGGTAAAAGATATTTGTTTATTGGAGGATGGAAAGAATGAAAGGTACTATCAAGGGAAAACTCACTTTAGTTGTGATACTCATCGTTGTAGCGGCAATGCTTGCATCTACGGCGATAATTATCGGGGCGTCAGGCAGGAAGTTGACCAATGAACTTACCAATGAACTGCAGATCAACGCCGATAAATTCGCCAATTCGATCAACAGCTGGATCGAAATGGAAAAGGGATTAAATGCTGCCGGCGCAGCTGCGTTTGCCGCACTTCCCGACGGTTCATATGACAGAGAACATATTCAGAGCATAGTAACGACAGAAGCCCAGGGACATCCCGAATTTCTGAACCTTTATTATGGTATGGAAGATAAACAGCACATACAGATGGATCCCAATGCTACGGTTCCCGACGGTTACGATCCTACTGCCAGAGGCTGGTACAAAGCAGCCAAGGAAGCCGGAACAACTATCGTTACCGACCCTTATATGGACGTTTTGATCGGTGGTATGTGTATCACTATCGCAACTCCCGTATACAGAAACGGCCAGCTTGCCGGTGTTCTCGGAGCGGATTTCACGCTTGATTACATATCGGAAGTAGTTAACAGTATCCCTTATGACAAAGGAGAATACGGTTTTCTGATCGATGCAAGCGGAAATTATATAATGCATGAAAATACCGCATATCTTCCCGGTGAAGATGTTGCAACTTCGGCGGTATCAGTTATGCCTGCGATAGGATCGATAATAACGGCTCCGGGAAGCGATGTTTTGCTGGTTAAGGATTATGATGCCGAGAAAAACTACATCGCTACTTCGGTTATTGAAAGTTGCGGATGGTCACTCGGACTTGCTCTTCCGAGCAGTAATGTAAGCGCTACAACATACAGACTTATTTTGACAGGTCTTATCATTGCAATAGTGGCTATCGCGGCCGTTATAGTTATCATGACCACTTTCATAGGAAGCCAGCTTGCTCCCATGGAAGACATGAAGACATTCGTAAAAGAAAAAGTCATCGGTAACGAAAATATCAAAAAGACCGATTCCGAAGTCGAAGAGATCAGATATCTCTTATCCGAACTTGAAAGCCGTGTAATAGATACGATACACAAGACAAAGGATGAGTCACAGCTTATCAAAGATAAGATGACGGTCGCATCCGATAAGATAAACGGCATCAATGACAGCATCAGTGAGATCAACGAAGCAATGCAGCGTACCGAAGGCGGTATTGAGACTCAGACCGAAAGCATTCAGAATATCGAGCAGATCTGCAACAGCGTAATGTCCGCAACCGAATCTTTCGCATCGGATACAAGGGAAATGAGCGAAAGAACCGACGAGATCATCGGAAGAGTAAAGGATATGGTTCCCGAGATCCTTGCAAACAAAAAGCATGCGGTTGACGTTACCAATCAGACAAAGGCTGAGCTTGAAGAGGCACTTAAGGGCATTCAGGTTATCGAACAGATAGTAAATGTTGCAAGTGCCATTCAGGGAATCGCAAACCAGACAAACCTTCTGGCACTGAACGCGTCCATAGAGGCGGCAAGAGCCGGAGAAGCCGGAAGAGGATTTGCTGTTGTAGCAGATGAGATCAACAGCCTTAGTACCACTACAGGCAGCGAGATCGAAAAGGTCAATGCTCTTACCAAGGAAGTTACCGCAAACGTAAGTGAACTTTCCAAGGTAAGTAACCGTATAATCGAGTTCCTGACGGACAATGTACTCAAGGATTATGATAATCTTGAAACACTTGCCAATAATTATATGGAAGATGCAAACTACTACAGTGAGATCAGTAAAGGTCTCGGTTCAGGTGCCGAGGAAGTAAGTTTGTCGGTAGCCGATATCAACAGGGTACTTGAAGACATCGGAACCGCTCAGCAGGAACTCGGAGACGCGGTACATGATATTTCCAATAATATGCAGAGTATTACAGAATCAAGTGCCAACGTATCCACCGAAGCTAAAGACGTTATGGAAAGCATTTCAAATCTCCAGGATACTACAAACAGATTCAATGTATAGGCTTAGCATACCAAGTAGTATATAAATATTTGCGTATCAGATAGTAGATAATAAAGGGACAGGCCTGCGCCTGTCCCTTTAATCGTCTTTATAATGACATTATATTATCTTGACGGCATATTCATAAGAGTTCCCGAATTAAATCCCGGTATGATCTGTTCCCAGCTCGTAGCTCCGTTTATAAGTCCGAGATATCCGTTACAATGATCGGCATACGACGGAGTATCCATATATCTGTAAACATCTCCCGCGGGTTTGCCGAGTATTCCGAAGTTTTTACCCGGCTCACCCTCGTCTCCGGTGTGGAAGATACATGCATCGATGTTACCGGTAAACTGAGCTTTGTAGAATAGATATGCCGTAGCGGCTGCCTGAACATCCGCACCGGCCTGACGGCCTCCGTTAAGCGTCGGATTTGTACCGTTGGTCGAAGAGAATCCGACTTCGGACAGTATGATCCTGCAGCCCGAA
>CACYCC010000032.1 GCA_902772805.1 uncultured Lachnospiraceae bacterium
GACGATCCGACCGGACTGACTCCGTGGCTTACCAAAAACGAAGCTTTTCACCGCTACTGGCTTAATGTCATGAAGGAGATAGTGGATAAATACGAGCCCGATCTTCTGTATTCCGATAGCTGGCTTCCCTTTGAAGAAGAAAACAACAAAATTCCCGACAGTACAAGTCTTTACAGGTACGGACTTGAAGCGGTTTCATATCTTTACAATCATTCCGAAAAGATCCACGGCAAAAACACTGCTGTTTATACGCAGAAACATCAGGACGAAGCGATCTACAGAGTAGGCGTGCTTGATATGGAAAGAAGTCAGCTTCCAGATATAAGCCCCGTTCCATGGCAGTCGGAAACATGTATAGGCGGATGGTTTTACGATAAAAAGGCGCATTACAAAACACCCCGTCACATAATAGATATCCTTATAGACAGTATCGCCAAAAACGGAACGCTTCTGTTAAACATCCTGCAACGCCCCGACGGCACTATAGACGAGCAGGCCGACTGGATATTATCGGAACTTGCCGCATGGTTTTCGGTCAATTCCGAAGCCGTTTACGGTACAAGACCTTTCAGGGTATCGGGAGAAGGTCATTCACATGTCATTATCGACGGTTTCAGAGAAGAGCAGGTCGACTGGCAGGAAGACGATTACCGTTTTGTCAAAAAGAACGACTGTGTCTATGCTTTTATCATGAAAGCCGATCATTCGGATACGACTGTTATCACTTCCTTTAAACCCGGGGAGGAAGTTCGAAGTATCGAATACCTCGGAAGAGGACCTGCAAATTTCGTGCAGCACTCGGGTGTTTTGATCGTAGATCTTCCAAAAGGAACTAATACCGATATGCCGGGTGTACTTAAAATAACGTTAAAAGACAGGCTATGACCTGTCTTTTTTTACCCCCCCCCCCTTAGCATATTATTAAAAAAATTATATAGTGGGTATTGACAATATTATATGTCGTATAATATAATTTGCCCAATGATAATATATGTGTTAAAGGAAAGGAGAACGATATGGTTTTTAATACCGGTGCAGCTTTATTGGACGGAATAGTACTGGCGGTCGTTGCCAAAGATTCTGACGGAACATACGGCTATAAGATAACTCATGAAGTAAAAGATATTCTTGATATTTCCGAATCTACTCTTTATCCTGTATTAAGGCGACTGCAAAAAGATCAATATTTAAGCGTATACGACATGCAGTATGACGGAAGAAACAGAAGATACTACAAGATAACGGACAGCGGTCACGTTCTTTTGAATCAGACTATTGATGAGTGGAATACTTACAGTTCGAAGCTCAATACTATTTTTAAAGGGGAGGAAGTACTATGACAAGAAGTGAATATTTAACCAAGATTGCCACTTTATTGCAGGATATTTCCGTTGAAGAGCGCAAAGAAGCAATGAAGTTTTATAACGATTATTTTGATGAAGCCGGCGATGACAATGCCAATCAGGCTATCAAAGATCTCGGAAGCCCCGAAGAGGTTGCATCCAAGATAAGAGAAAGTCTGGCAAGCGGAGATTTTGTAAAACCCGAACCTCCCACATATACGGCTCCTCCCGTTGCGTTTAATCCGGTTGAAACCGCCACTCCCGCCAAAAAGAATTCTTTTCCCGCATGGGCGATAGCATTGATAGTGGTCGGTGTGGTACTTCTCATGCTTGTTCCTTTTATTTTCGGGATAGCGAGCTTTTCAAGAGCAGCGAGAGTAGTTATGGGCAGCAGCCATAGTGTTGTTGATTACAACGGCCCTTCTCAGTCGGGAAATTATAAAGCATCAGATGTTGAAAGCATCAATATCGAGATCGATGCCGGAAACTTTGATATCGTGGTAGATAACGGAAGCGACTCTGTATGGATGGGATATAACAATGTCACTATCGGTGACATCGACGAAAAGTTTGACGGAGATACTTTCCGTTTCAAATATAAAGTAGCCGGAAATATTTCCGGTTTTGGCAAAAGCGGACAGGGACCTTCCTTCACACTGTACGTTCCTTCAGGTTTTTCCTGTGAAGACATCACGATTGCCATGGGTGCGGGTGATGTTGATTTTTCAGGCGATCTTAAATGTACCGACAAAATGGATATTTCTATCGGAGCAGGCAATCTTGAGATCGACGGCTGGAATATTAACGATCTTAATTTAAAATGCGGTTGCGGCAATTTTGAATTCAAGGGTACCCTCACCGGTGATATGGATGCAGATCTCGGGGCAGGCAATATGTCTCTTTACTTGACGGGCTCTGAAAGCGAACACAATTATGAAGTTGAAAAAGCTGTCGGTAACTTTACCATCAACGGACACAGCTTTATGGGTATCGCCGGAGATCATGAGATCGACAACGATTCGGACAGCACGATAGAAGTCAAATGTGCGATGGGAAATGTCGAAATTTACACCGACAAATAATAATGTTAAAAAAATAACGAAATTCCGTTGACTTTTCTGTAGGGCTACAGATATAATTGTATATGGTTGTAAAGGGCGACCGGGAAACCGGTCGCTAATTATTGCTTACAGAAAAACAGGAGGATCAGACATGGATTTATTGCTTAAGGACAAAGTTGTTCTTGTTACAGGCGGAACCGGCGGTATCGGATCTGCTATCGTCAGAAGATATCTGGCTGACGGCGCAAAGGTTGCTTTTTCATCGACAAGTCAGGAAAAGATCGACAAGCTTCTCCCCACTCTTAATGCGAGAGAGGATCAGGTATTTGCCGTTGTTGCAAATATGAACTACGAAGAAGACATCAAAAACTTCGTAGAAAAGGCAAAAGAACATTTCGGAACCATCGATATCGTAGTTCCCAATGCAGGTTATGAAGGAAAAGCTCATCCCGTTCAGGATATGACGCTCGATCTTTTCAAAGAGACATATATGCTCAACGTATTCTCTGTAATGCTTATCCTTAAGTATGCGGCTCCCACTCTTATCGAAAAGCAGAAAGGTTCTGTTGTTGTGGTTGCTTCTGCTGCCGCTTATGAACCTACTCCGGGTAACAGCGCGTATGTTTCATCCAAATATGCCGTTGCAGGTCTTACAAAATGTATCGCCTGCGAACTCGGACCGATGGGAATCCATGTAAACTATGTTTGTCCCGGTCCTGTTGATACAGATATGATGCGCCGTATAGAAAAAGATTTCTTTGGCGATTCAATGACTCACGAAGAAGCTATGGCTCAGCTCGCCGGCGCTTATGCAATGGATAAGCGTTATGCAACTCCCGACGAAGTGGCTACGGCTGTTTTGTTCCTGTCATCGGAGCTTGCTTCTCACACATCGGGTATGGGATTCCACGTAGATTCCAAGGTTTCCGCTCCCAACTAATATAAACTGATAAAGACAGAAATTTCGGCAGAGCTTAGGCTCTGCCGTTTTTGTATTCTTCTATATTTTACTTGACGAGCGTCAAGTATTTGCATACAATGCAGTTAGATACTTTACGTGCGTCAAGTAAAGGAGCAAAAGATGAAAGACATCATAACCGAACTCACCGATCTTAAATACCTTAAATGGGATAAAACCCGGCATTCATCCGGAACGGCAGGGTCGTTTCTTAAATCATATGATGAAACCGGAAATATCAAAAAATACTATAAGCTCTCTGATTATGTACCGGGAACAGGAATTGTCGGCCATGAATGCATCAATGAGATCATAGTTCAGCGGCTTTTATCGATCCTCGGTATCGAGCATCTGGAATATCGTCTGATCCATGCGCTTATAAATATCGATGACACGGAAATTGAAACATATCTTTGTGAATCAGATGATTACAAATCGCGCGATGAATCCAAGATCGCATTTGAAGATTTCTATACCTTATCCAAAAATACCGGAGAAACTCCGCTTGAAATGTGTAAACGCCTTGGCTGGGAAACACATATATACAATATGCTGATAACGGATTATCTTATCCTGAACCGGGACAGACACGGAGCAAATATAGAAATTCTGCGCAACAGAAAGAATAATACCTGCAGACTCGCTCCTCTTTTTGATCATGGGGTAAGTCTTATGTGTAGATGTCATAGTGATGAAGAATTTGCCTCATACGATGTTATGGAAGATAAACGGGTTCAGGCATTTATCGGAACAGCAAACACGACAGATAATCTTTCACTTATTCCGACATCATATATCAAAGAGTTTATTAAGAGTCACCCCTTCAAAGATACAGATAAATCCTTTATTTTTGAGGGTCTTGACGATATTGTTTCGAAAGTTTTCCTACAAAAAGCATGGGAAATGATAAGCAGGAGGTACGATCACCTTGGAAATATTTGAGATCAGAGATTCATCCGCTGAAAACCTTTTACTCGGATTTCTTTTTTATTATGAAAAAGATCACAGATTTTACGCCGAACTTTTGGAAGAAATAGATGAATGGTATGCTCCTTTCATTTTTTCGGGTCAGGTCCGTGCCGGAAATTACAGTATCGATTCATCTCTTTCCCTTAAATTCGTGCAGCAGCGGATAATTCCGCGCGACCGACAAAATCTCGGTAGTATTTTAAAATCAAACAAGCTCAAAGAATATGATGAGTACAAACTCCTGTGTTTAAGTGACGGAAGATGTGCCCAGGATGAGCTTTTTGTCGTTAAGACCAAAGAAGAGAACCTTCCCGATGAGATAAAAATGCGTCTTGACCGAAAAGTTCTTGATGTCATCCCTGTCAATTCGAATGAGCTTATCGTTTTCTTTCGCGACGGATATACCGTCAATTATTCGGTAAAAGAAAATGACGGTGACAGACGGGAATTCGGCAAGATCCTGACTGATCCCGAAATTTTTGAACGCGTCAGGGTTTCCCCGGGAGGAAACGGCGCAGAATGGGGCGAAGAACATGAAATATCGGCCACGAAACTTAGAAATTCGGGTACTCCCTTAGAGTTAAACTATGAGATAATGCTTTCTTTTGCAAAAAGACGACTCTCGGATACAACAGAATCAGCTGAATTCATGGGCTGTAGCAGACAGTATATCGGTCAGATGGTACGCGAAGACCGGCTCCACCCTGTAAAAATGACTTCCAACAATAATCTGTTTTTGAAAAGCGAACTTGAAAGGTGAGGTAATTATGGACAAGACTGAATTGAGAGCTTTTTATGAAGAAAACGTGTACGGTATCTGGCGCGACGGCGAATGTGTCACCTACAGATGCCTGGGTGAGGATCCCAAGGCAAAAGAAAACACAGACAAACCCCGTAATCCTTTTGAAATAGTAGGCGGTGAGCTTATTGAGATCACCGCAGAAAAAGACGGACGAAGCTCTTCCTTTATCGTCCATGCTTTTCTTCCTACACCCGAGGCCCGGGCTAAATATCCCAACGGTTCACCGTTCATCATATGTTTAAATCCGATAATGCCGGTTGATTATATACTCTCTCAAGGTTACGCTTTATTTTTCATGGACTGTTACAAGATCGCATCTGATGACATCAACCGTAAAGGAGCCTTTTATGATCTTTACCCCTACGGATGTGATGAAAAAGAACAGACAGGCGTATTAATGGCATGGGCCTGGGGTGCCGCAAAAGTACTGGATGCGGTATATTCGGGTCTTGGCGCGGAAAAGTTTCTTGATCCCTTGGCTTCCATGGTGACCGGTGTATCGCGCTTTGGAAAGGCGACTGCGGTTTGCGGAGCATTCGATGAGCGTTTTAAGATGACCATTCCTTCGTGCTCGGGCGCCGGCGGTCTTGCTCTTTACAGTTGCGTCTCGGAAGGCAATACATATGACTTTGGTATGATAGGCGGACCGTCTGACTATACCTATACCAAAAACGAACCCCTCGACTGTCTTCAGTCCGATTCGGAGCGCGGGTGGTTTGTCGATAGATTCCTGCAATACAAAACGCCCTCGGACATTCCGTACGATCAGGAAAATCTGGTCACTCTCGCAATGAACAAAGACCGGTATTATTTTATTATTGCTTCATATATGGGAGAAGACTGGGTAAACGCACCCGCGATGTGGGAATGTTTTAAGCGTGCCGATTCGGAATATGAAAAAGAAGGTCTTCGCGATAACCTTGCGGTTCATTTCCACAAAGAAGGACACGCGGTTCTCGAAGAAGACGCACGGCTTTTCATCCCTTATTTTGATCATATGTATTACGGGACGGACCCGGATCTTGATCTTGGTACATTAAAAACCACGGTCTTTGAAAAACAAAAACCGTGATCTCATTGATCTATTCTGCTGTTTGAACCGCTTTATCGGCTTTTTCGGATCTTGAAAGAGCAATAAAAGCGATCACTACACCTATAAAGCAGACCGCGCTTCCGGTGATCAGCATCTCACGGATGCCCGCATTATCAAGTATCACACCGCTTATGAGATTAGAGAAAACTCCGCCGAGAGTTATTGCGCTTGTAACAAAAGCCTGGCCCTTAACCTGATCGTTCTCGGACATGTGTGAGCTTACATAGTAAGCGGCTGCGGGAATGAATACCGCATATGCAAAGAGCTGGAAAGACTGGCTTAAATACATCATGGCCATGTTCGTGGCAAATACAAGTATCAGTATTTTTACAAAGAACGCAAATCCCGAGAATATAAGCATCTTACCGGACGATATCTTTTTAAGGAAAAATCCGATCACAGCCATGACGGGAAGTTCCAAAATGGCCTGCAGGAAGTTTGAATATCCGAGTTCCGTTTCACCGCCACCGAGTGACTTTATGATCTGTATCATAAAGTCATTTATCATATTGTGGGCAAAGTAAAAGCACACCGTTCCGACCAGAAACCATATAAACATCGGATAACTCTTCGCAAAATCCTTGATGCCTCTTTGAGTTTTACCTGTTCCGACAACCTTTTCCTGACCGGTCTTTATTTCCAAATCCCCTGCGGTTTCAGACATCTCATCACCCGAAGATTCGGACACGGCTTTTTTAGCGTATTCATCCGGTTTTTTAAACGTGAACACAATGATCGCTGAAAGTATCATAGTGATCACATTGATGATAAGGAGTATATTTACACCGCTTTTCTCGATCGCTCTTCCCACAAAAAAGGATGTTACGGCAAAGCTGGCGGATCCGAGTCCTCTCGCCAGACCGTAATAAATGTTGCATCCCGCTTTCTGATATTCAAAGCAGAGCGCCGTCATGACCGGCATATAGGCAAACTGTATCATATATATCAATACATATACGGCAAAAGAAAGCGGTTTGTTGTTCCCGGA
>CACYCC010000033.1 GCA_902772805.1 uncultured Lachnospiraceae bacterium
GCCATAGGTATATCCGGCGGCAAAGACTCTCTCACACTCCTATACGCACTCTCCCACTTGCGTAGGTTTTATCCCAAACATTTCGATATTGTTGCGGTAACCGTCGATCTGGGATGGGGAAATCTGGATCTTAGCAGGATTTCAGAACTGTGCAGGGAACTTGATGTCGAATACCATATAGAAAAAACAGATATCTATAACGTTATCTTTAATGAGCGAAAAGAATCAAATCCTTGTTCTTTGTGCGCCAAAATGAGAAAAGGTGCATTAAACGATGCCATGAAGCTTAAGGGCTGCAACAAGATCGCTTATGCCCATCACAAAGACGATGTTATAGATACTATGATGTTATCTCTCATATATGAAGGAAGGTTTCACACCTTTGCTCCTGTGACTTATCTTGACAGAACGGACCTTTATGTTATAAGACCGCTTATTTATTTAAGTGAAGCCGAAGTTATCGGTTTTGTAAACAAATATGACGTTCCGGTCGTTAAAAGTCCCTGTCCCGCAGACAAGCACACCAAAAGAGAATATGTCAAAAACATTATACAGGAAATTAATCTTGAAACTCCCGGTGTCAGAAACAGAATGTTTACGGCCATAAAAGAAAGCAATATCAAGGGTTGGGAATCAAAAGAACAATAAGATCAAAATTTACAGAGGTTTAGCATGGCAAATCCCAATAAACCCTCGGCAAATTATCATGACGAGGTAATGAAAAACAATATAATCCGTCTTCGTGAAGTCATGGAAGAACTTCCGCCCTTTATGAAGCAGTATTTCAGAGGCATCGAGGAATATACCGCATCACGTACAAGACTCGCATATGCTTATGACATTAGACTGTTTTTCGAATTTCTGCAAAAGAAAAATCCTGCGCTTAAAGACACAGAGATCAAGGACTTTCCGCTCTCTGTCCTTGATATGGTAAAACGCGAAGATATCGAAGAATATCTTGAGTATTTAAGTCTTTATGAAAAAGAAGAAAAAGAAGTCACCAACGACGAACGCGGAAAAGCAAGAAAACTCTCCGCCTTGAGATCGATGTATAAGTATTTCTTTACTTCGGAACTCATAAAAACAAATGCTCCGAGCCTTGTAAGTCCGCCAAAGATCCATCAAAAAGAGATCATCAGGCTTGAACCCGATGAAGTCGCGAATCTTCTTGACATGGTCGAGGAAGGCGAAAAACTTACCAAAAACCAATTAAGATTTCATAACATCACAAAATATCGTGATGTTGCCATTCTTACCCTTATGCTTGGAACAGGTATCCGTGTTTCCGAGCTTGTGGGACTTGATATCAACAATATCGATTTCAATACTCACGGTATACTGATCCGCAGAAAAGGCGGTAAAGAGTCAACAGTTTATTTCGGTGATGAAGTTAACGACGCACTCAATGATTATCTTGAGATCAGGTCAAAAATGATACCCGAACCCGGTAGTGAAAATGCTCTGTTTTTATCTATCCAGAACAAAAGAATGTGTGTTCGAAGTGTTGAAAATATGGTTAAGAAGTATGCTTCGAACCTTACATCCATTAAAAAGATCACGCCTCACAAACTAAGAAGTACCTACGGCACAAGTCTTTATCGCGAAACCGGTGACATCTATCTTGTAGCCGATGTACTGGGTCACAAAGATGTTAACACCACCAAAAAGCACTATGCAGCAATTGAAGACGACCGCCGAAGAAGCGCCGCCAATATAGTAAAATTGAGGAATTCTTAGAACTCACCTCTTTATAACAATACATACAAAAAGAGCTCCCAAAAGGGGGCTCTTTTCGCAAAAAAAAAAATTAAGAGGTGGTAATGGATCTGCTATGGGGGTATCGTCATTCATAAAACAAATCTATCGATCTATGAATATTGAGGCGAAATGTAATAAGGAACGATGATATTACGTTCACCGTAAGGAAGTTCTTCACTCTCCAGCTGATTGATGAACATTACTTCCCTTATATAATCATCAACATCAACAACTTCGGGAATCGCATATGTGTTGGCGATCTCAAGTAAAGAATCATCCGAAGTTACGGATATATTCATGTAATACTTGTTGTATTCCCTGATACTGCCGTCTGATGCGACACTCTTACTCGAACATACGAACATGATAAGTCCGAATATGATCACCATAGTGGAACATCCGAGGAAAAACAATTTTCTGTGAAGTTCTCTTCTTCTCTTTATTATCGATGCATTTTTAGTCTTATAAGTTTTCATATCCGACCTCTTTATTCGCCGGGAACGGTTGTTCCCGAAACATTTGTTCGTTTTGTAATTATAATATATCGAACATTTATTCTGTTGTCAACACTTTTTCGAACAAATTTTCGGAATATATGTTTGCTTTTTTGACCGGCATATGCTATCATATTTATGAAAAGATGTTGAAATGCTTATTTTAAGCCACTTTCAGGAGGAGCATATGGATAAAAACAAACTCAGCCCCAAGCAGCAGGAAATACTCGATTTTATCAAAGAGTCGGTTAAGAAAGGTTATCCCCCCACTGTCCGTGAGATCGGTGAAGCCGTAAATCTTAAATCGACCTCTTCTGTTTTTGCAAATCTTTCTACCCTTGAGAGAAAAGGTTATATCACCAAGGATCCTTCAAAGCCCAGAGCTCTTATCATCAACGACGAATCCTTCAACAACTCAAGAGTCGATACTTTAAGTATTCCCGTTGTCGGTCAGGTTGCGGCCGGTCAGCCCATACTTGCCGAACAGAATATCGAGAGTTACTTCCCTATCCCCACGGAATATGTTCCGAGAGGTGAGGCTTTCATATTAAAGGTAAAGGGTGATTCGATGATCAACATCGGCATCATGAACGGAGACAGCGTTTTAGTCGAGAGCACCAAAGAAGCCCGTAACGGTGATGTTGTTGTTGCCCTTATCGAAGACAGCGCAACCGTTAAGACATTTTACAAAGAAGACGGTCACATCCGCTTACAGCCCGAAAACGACACGATGGATCCCATTATTGTCGATGACTGCATGATACTGGGTAAAGTATTCGGAGTTTACCGTTTCCTAAAGTAATTTTTCGTTACACACATCGGATTGTACCCGCATCAGATAAATCAAGGTATACAAAAAGCCTCATGAATTGTTTTCATGAGGCTTTAAACATTTTATCTGTATCTGCCATATATCTGTATTTGCTATAGCAGACAAATATCATATCCATGCGGTCGCTGCGCCGGGTCATTCAACTTTAGCGTCGCGCCAGATCCTTTCAAGATTATAAAAATCTCTGCTCTCGGGATTGAAGATATGAACTATAAAATCACTGAAATCTATCAGTATCCAGTTCGCGGAATCATATCCCTCGATATGCTTTGCCCCGATCTTTTGGGCTGCAAGTTTTTCACATACTTCATCCGACATGGCCTGCATCTGGTTTCTGTTATTACCGGTAGCGATCACAAAATAATCGGCCAACGGCGATATGCCGCCGATATTTAATACTTTTATATCAGTACCTTTCTTATCTTCAAGTGCTTTGACGCATATTTCTACACATTCTTTTATATCCATTAATGTACCTCTTTGTAATACGAAAGTGTTTCTATAGAGAGCGGGTCGATCCCATCGGGATTTTTTCTTTTTAAATGCTCTATAGTCATCTCAAGTTCCATTATAACCGCTTTGTCGATATCTTCAAAAGAAATCTTGCGTATTTCTGAAAGCTTTGGAAGAACAGTTCTTGTCGGTTCGATATAATCGGCAACAA
>CACYCC010000034.1 GCA_902772805.1 uncultured Lachnospiraceae bacterium
GGTATGCGTCGACCATGATGACATCGTATTTCCGGTCGATGGCGTTAAGATATGCGCGGCCGTCGTAAGTTGTGACATTAACGTCAGCGGGGAGCTCAAAATATCTGTGGGCAAGATCGGTGATCTTTTGGTCGATCTCGACACCTTCTATCGTTACGTTGTCAAAATAGCGCTCACACTGGGTTGCGTATGTTCCCGTGCCGTTACCGAGTATCAGGATGTCTATGTTTTCTTTTTCCGTGATACCGCTCATAAAGGGAGCCGCCATGGCGTAATCGTAATACATTCCGGTAAGGCCTTTGTCCTTTAAGTACACGGACTGGACTCCAAACAGGACGTTTGTCGAAAGCACGACTTCGAAGTCATTTTCGTAGACCTGAAGGTAGTTGTAGATCGATTCACCTTCGTAGGTTAAGTCCGTCTGCCAGAAAGCAAAGCTGTTGTTACGGCCGAGAATGAGGCAGACGATGTAAAGCACTATGCTTACGGGGACTTTCACGGCCTTCTTAAAATTTACTTTGGAACTGATGAAATATATGAGTGCGAGCACCAGCATGATGCCTGCAAAGATCAGGAATGTGATCGAGGTGCCGACTGCGGGAATGCTGATGAATGTGGGAACGAACGTGCCGATGATGCAGCCGATCGTATTAAAGGCGTTGAGTTTTCCGACCACGCTGCCCGAATCATCGAGGCTGTCGACGGCGAACTTTACAAGTGATGGCGTCACGGTTCCCAGCAAGAAAAGAGGGAATACAAATATGATCATGCACGCCAGAAATCCGGCGACGATCAGGAAATTGCTGTTTACCGCAAGTATCAGGATGCCGGAGATCAGTAAGATGATGTATTTGCCGACAACGGGGATAGCCGCTATCCATACGGCGGCGATCAGTATCCTGCCGTAGAGTTTGTCGGGATTGGGGTCTTTGTCGGCTTTACGGCCGCCGTAGAGGTTTCCGAGTGCCATCGCGATCATGATAGTACCGATTATTATGGTCCATACGATCTGCGACGAGCTGAAATACGGAGCAAGCAGGCGGCTTGCGCCCAGTTCCACGGCCATGACAGACATGCCCGCAAAAAACTCCGTAAGATAGAGGTAGAGTTTGTTTTTAAGTATTTTTCGTTCCATAACACCATTTCCTAATTTATGCCACAAGGGCGATCAAAGTATATATTGCATAGATTCACCGCACCGGTTTCCGGTTGTGCGGGCTGTTATCATAGCTGATATTTTCGTATTTCACAGTTGTGCGGTTTCGGGCGCCATTTGATGCCGTTTTTGCGCTTTTCGAGCACTCCGCAAAGGGCTCGTATTATCCCGCCGTGACAGACGATCAGGACGTTTTCGTAGTTTTCTTTTGCCAGATCTTCGATGAAACTTTTGGAGCGCGCGACCATCGACGGGATCGGTTCGACGCTTTTGGGCGCCTTAAAAACTTCGGGCAGCAGCCAGAAGATCGTCATCTTAAATCCGAGTTTTGAATAAGGGCGTAATTCGTAGTCTCCGAAATAGACCTCTTTGATGCGTTCGTCCCTTATAACTTCGCTTTCGGGGACGCCCGCGATTATAGACGCGGTCTTGACCGCGCGGATGAGAGGGCTTGAGTATACCGCGTCAAACTTAACGTCTTTTAAGCTTTCGTGGGCCTCTTCGGCCTGCCTTATACCGACGTCGTTAAGCGGCTCGTCGATCGAGCCCTGCATGAGTTTTTGCTTGTTGAGCCGGGTTTCCCCGTGCCTTGTAAGATAAATGTTCATTATTAAAACTGTGCTTCGGCTTCTTTGACGGCTTTTACATATTCATCGTAATCACGGATATATTCTCCGGCGTCATAATGGGTGCTTGCAAGGCACAGTAATACCGAATCCGCCGAAAAATCATACATCTCTTTCCATACCATCTTGGGGATGTAGATACCGGTGTTGGGGCGGTTTAACGAATAAACCATCTCGTTTCCGAGACCGTCCATTACCTTGACTTTGCTTTTGCCCGCAACGTTTATGAGCACGAATTCGGAATCCCTGTTTGCGTGTTGGCCGCGTACCACGGTATCGTCGGAGCCGAATATATAGAAAACTCTCTTGGGCTCAAAGGGAATGTCCTGACCGCCTTCACAGACAACAAGACTTCCGCGCTCGTCACCAAGGTCTTTAAATTCTACCATTTTGGTCTCAAGATATTTGCTGTTTTTCATAGTAATCTCCGATTATAAACCATAGTTGCCATCGGCACTTTGGACGTTGGTCCCTTTTGCCGATTTAAGTACATCAAGTATCATAAATACGATCACCGCCAGCCTTACTAACGAAAATATGATATCCGGCGGCATTTTCAATTCATAATAGTACAACAAATAGTCGATGTATGCAAACAGCGTGACTGTGATCGTAGCGACAGCGGGGATTATATATTTCCTGTCAAGTACGGCAATGACAAGTATCAGCATCTCACCGATATATGCGTAGCGTTCGTGCATGGAAGGCAGGAAGTATACGGCTATCAGAACGGACAGTCCCGCGGTTTTAAGCATAAGTTTCGGGGTGAGTTCTGCTTTCCCGGCAAAAAGAACAAGATATATCCCCACAAGTATCACGGCTGTGAACAGCATACCGAGCTTTCCGAGTATATACGGCGGGTCCTTTACGAACAATCCCATGATCGTGTATATGTTCGGATAGCGAAGAGTGAGTATCGTGTCGTATTCACCCATCTGCCCAAAGTAAACTCCAAGCATATCTTCGATGGTGCGGCCGTAAAGAAACATCGGGATGCACGTTGCAAAATATATGACGGGAAACCATACCGCCTGTGTGACTCTCACGTATTTTCGCGGCTGCATAAGCCATACAAAGAAGATAAACGGAAAGAAAAGAACAGTCTGGAACTTAAGCGAAAAAGCGATCGCCAGAAAAATGACGGCCATGTTACCGCCATACCGGGACACATTTTTGCAACACCTGATAAGTACATATAGGCACAAAAGAACAAATGTCGTATACATCGAATCACACTGTGCCCAGCAAGAAGCATTGAGAACGGTGAGCGGATTTAACAGTACAAGACCGTATATGATCGTACGCTTTACAAATGTCGAATCCCCGCCCATCACTTCGTGTCCGACCGCGGTTGCCGCGATCGCCAGGAAAAGATCGAACAGCATCGGTATGAACTTGGTGATGAACATTACCGAAAGTCCGGTCTGGCATAAAAGTGCAAATACGGTTGAATAAAGGGGAGAATAATCGCCGAAACGCATGCCGAGTGAATTGAATCCGTGTCCTGAGATCGTAGCATGCCAGTCAACCTGGAACATCACATAATCGGCGGAAGCGAAGGGGTAAAAAACTATCCTTACGGCTGCAGCGGCAGCAGTGATGACAAGAAGTATCGCAAAGTGTTTTAGGTTTGGAGATGAACTAAAACGCAATGATCCATGGGCGGAATACGACCGTTTGCCGGTCGCCGGGTTTGTGTCGTTGTTTACGCCCGGGTCTGCTTCCGGGTTTGCAGCGGGTTCATAGGCTTTCTTGTCTGCGATCCGATCGAGAAACAGCATCACCGGCACACCTATAAGTATGGCAAGCACCGCCATTACGATCCTTGGCGGTGTGAGAGTTCCGTGTGAAAATATAACAGCGGCAACAATAATTATCGAGATTATGTATGCCGCTATTCTTGTGATCTTAAACTTTTTGTTCATATCGCCTGCTGCTTGCCTGACGACAGTGAAACCGTCGCTTAATTATGATACTTTTTGTCTGTTTCGTACTTGGGTTCGCACGTTAAGTTCATACCGAGTTTTTTAAAGATCTTCTCGTCAACCGAAGAAAGCAGCACCGAGGAGTGAACTTCACAGTTTTTAAGCTTATGGAGCTGATCGAGTGCAAGGCGCGCTCTCGGATTTGAACCTGCGCTGACGCTCAGAGCGATAAGTATCTCATCGGTATGAAGTCTGGGGTTAACACTTCCCAGATACCTTGTCTTGATCGTCTGGATAGGCTCAAGAGCTTCTTTTGCCACCAGATGTTCTTCGTGGTCGATCCCCGCAAGAGTCTTAAGGGAATTGATAAGCGCTGCGGCACTCGGTCCCATGAGGTCGGTTGTCTTACCGGATATGATCGTGCCGTCGGGAAGTTCGATAGCAACACCGGGATGACCTGTATCTTCTTCACGTTTCAAAGCTTCTGCAATAACAGGCCTGTCGGCAGCCGAAAGTCCCATCTGCTTCATCAAAAGATCGAGTTTGTAAACACTTTCTTTGGTTCCAATACCTTTTTTAAGATCGCACATACCCGCGTAGTAACGGCGGATGATCTCACGTTTGGATGCTTCCTGGCAGACTTCGTCGTCGATTATGCAGTTACCTGCCATGTTGACACCCATGTCGGTGGGAGACTTGTAAGGACTCTCGCCTAAGATGTGTGTGAATATCGCATTGAGAACGGGGAATATCTCGACGTCTCTGTTGTAGTTGACCGTTGAGATACCGTAAGCTTCCATATGATAGGGGTCTATCATGTTGACGTCGCTTAAGTCTGCCGTTGCGGCTTCATAGGCAACGTTTACGGGATGGTTAAGAGGCAGGTTCCAGATGGGGAATGTCTCGAACTTGGCATATCCCGCTTTGATCCCGCGTTTGCTGTCGTGATAAAGCTGTGAAAGACAGGTAGCCATCTTTCCGCTTCCGGGGCCGGGCGCCGTGATGACCACGAGGGGCCTTGACGTTTCTATATAATCGTTTTTACCGTAGCCGTCATCGCTTACGATAAGGGATATGTTGCGGGGATAACCTTCAATGGGATAATGAAGATAAGATTTAATGTTGAGTGCCGAGAGTCTTGCCCTGAAAGCATCCGCAGCGGGCTGTCCGGCATATTTGGTGATGACCACGCTACCCACATAGAGGCCTGCGTCGGTGAAACTGTCTATGAGTCTTAATACGTCAAGATCGTATGTTATACCGAGATCTCCGCGCTTTTTGTTGTGCTCTATGGCATCTGCGCCGATCGCGATCACTATCTCGGCCTTGTCTTTCATCTTAAGCAGCATCTTAAGCTTACTGTCGGGCTCAAATCCCGGAAGAACTCTCGAAGCGTGATAGTCGTCGAAAAGCTTTCCTCCGAATTCAAGATAGAGCTTGTCACCGAAGCTCTGTATGCGGTCCAGAATGTGTTCCGACTGCATCTTAAGATACTTTTGATTGTCAAATCCGATCTTCATCTTGCTACCTCATCTATCCCTGCGATTTCATTAATCATCAATATATAGTGCTATTATGTCACAAAACCCCGTCCCGTGCCACTAAAAATCAATAATTCTTTTAGACTTTTTTCACATTTGGGTTCTTGCGTTAACAATGCGTGATATGTACAATATATGACAAGTAATCAAGGCTATATTTTACGGAGAAATTATAGATATGAACACCGAAAACGGAAACAAGAATTCCAATAATCAGGGAGGCGGCAACAACCGTACTCCGCGTCTGGCTCCCATGCTGGTCGCACTTCTGGTGGTGCTTTTGATAATCAGTTATTTTACAAGAGCGCTTTCAAGCGCCACCAACAAAGAGATCCCCTACACCGAATTTATTGAGATGCTCAATAACGGCGAAGTCGAATCGGTATTTTTGGATGCCGACAAGATAAACATCAATCCCGTCGTGCCCGAAGAGACCAATCCTTACATGCAGAAGGTTCAGATCACGTACTGTACGGGTTATGTTGAGTCAAACGAACAGCTCGCAGACCGTCTTATCGCTGCAGGCATCGAGGTCTCATCGGATATCCCCGATCACTCGAGCTGGCTTATCTCGATAATACTCACATATGTATTGCCTCTGGCCATTTTCTTTTTACTGATAAGCTTTCTAAGCCGCCATATGGGAAGTTCCGGCGGGATCATGGGTGTTGGCAAGTCAAACGCCAAGATCTATGTGCAAAAAGAAACCGGAGTGACTTTCAAGGACGTTGCGGGCGAAGACGAAGCCAAGGATTCCCTCGTGGAAGTTGTGGATTTCCTGCATAATCCCGGCAGATATATAAAGATCGGTGCAAAACTTCCCAAGGGTGCCCTTCTGGTGGGACCTCCCGGTACGGGTAAGACGCTTCTTGCAAGGGCGGTTGCCGGTGAAGCGCATGTTCCGTTCTTTTCCCTTACGGGTTCCGATTTTGTGGAGATGTTTGTCGGTGTCGGCGCATCGAGAGTGCGTGACCTCTTCAAAGAGGCTGCCCGCAATGCTCCGTGTATCGTATTTATAGATGAGATCGATGCCATCGGACGAAGCCGTGATTCCAAGTACGGCGGCGGCAACGAAGAACGTGAGCAGACGTTAAACCAGCTGCTTTCGGAGATGGACGGTTTCGACAGTTCCAAGGGTATATTTATTCTCGCTGCCACCAACAGGCCCGAGATTCTTGATAAAGCACTTTTAAGACCGGGACGTTTTGACAGACGTATCATTGTGGACAAGCCCGACCTTAAGGGACGTGTTGAGATACTTAAAGTTCATTCCAAGGATGTCCTGATGGATGAGACGGTCGATCTTGATGCGATCGCACTTGCAACATCCGGCGCCGTAGGTTCGGATCTTGCCAACATGATCAATGAGGCCGCCATCAATGCCGTCAAGGAACATCGTGAGTATGTTTCCCAGAAAGACCTTTTTGAAGCCGTTGAGCAGGTTCTCCTCGGAAAAGAAAAGAAAGACCGCATCATGAGTCCCGAGGAGAGAAGGATCGTTGCGTATCACGAAACGGGACACGCACTTGTTGCGGCGCTTCAGAAAAACACCGAGCCCGTGCAGAAGATCACTATCGTACCCCGTACGATGGGTGCTCTCGGTTACGTGATGCAGATTCCCGAAGAAGAAAAGTACTTAAATTCCGAAAAAGAGATGCGCGAGAGCATCGTGGTAGCAATGGGCGGACGGGCAGCCGAGAAACTCAAATTCGATTCGGTCACGACCGGTGCTTCCAACGATATAGAGAAAGCCACCAACCAGGCACGTACGATGATCACCATGTACGGTATGAGCGAAAAGTTCGGCCCCGTAGCGCTTGAGTCTATCGAGAGCCGCTATCTTGAAGGAAGATCGGTGCTTAACTGCAGCGAAGAGATCTCGGCAGAGATCGACCGCGAAGTCATGTCGGTCCTGAAGGCATCTTACGAAGAAGCGCTTAAGCTTATCGGCGAGAACATGGATCTTATGGATAAGCTCGCCGGTCATCTTATTGAAAAAGAAACCATAACCGGCAAGGAATTCATGGAGATATTCCGCCGCGAAAAAGGTCTTCCCGACCCCGCTGAAGAAAAAGCGGCCGAAGAGAAGAACGCTGAAGAGAAAGCATCCGAAGGCGAAACCGCCGAGACCGAAACCGGCGAAAGTGAAGTTCCCGAAACTGAAGCTGCCGAAAGTGAAGTTCCCGCAACTACAAGCGAAAACCCCGCAGCAGAGAGCGAAGTTCCCGCAGCGGAAAACGAGGAAAATGTTTGATATAAAGACTGAGCTTGATAAACTCCCGAAAAAACCGGGAGTTTATCTTATGCATGACATCGATGACAATGTAATATACGTAGGTAAAGCCAAAAACCTTTACAATCGTGTAAGGTCATATTTTCGTGTCATGAATAACAGAACGCTCAAGATCGAAAAGATGATCTCACTCATCGATCACTTTGAATACATCGTGGTCGATTCCGAACTCGAGGCATTCATCCTCGAAAACAACCTGATCAAGGAATACAATCCCAAATACAACACTCTTTTAAAAGATTCAAAAACATACCCCTACCTTAAGATCAATATTGCCGATGATTTCCCCAGGCTTTCTTTTGTACGCCAAATGGGCCGTGACAAAGCCAGATATTTCGGACCTTATGCAAGTGCGCAGTCCGTTCACGAGATCATCGACTTTCTTAACGCATCGTTTGGCCTTATAACCTGTAACCGCAATATAGTCGAGGGAGTTAAGACCGACAGACCGTGTCTTGAATATCATATCGGCCGATGCGCGGCACCGTGCACCGGCGAGATCGGCAAAGAAGAATATCGAGCCAATGTGGCCAAAGCCATAGATTTTCTGACCGGCAACGATAAAACACTTGTCCGCGAGCTTAAAGAAAAGATGAACAAGGCCTCCGAAGAGATGGATTTTGAGGAAGCCATCCGGTTAAGAGAACTTCTTGAAAGTGCCGCACGTATCACGGAACGCCAGAAGATAAGCGATAATTCGGGCTTCAACGACCGCGATATCATCGCCGAGGCTCACGATGAAAACGACGCCGTGGTACAGGTTTTCTTTGTGCGTGACGGCAAGATGATAGGCCGTGAACATCATCACATCGAAGAGATAACAGGCCTTGAACCTGGCGAGATACTGGGCGAGTTTGTAAAGCGCTATTATTCGGGCACACCTTTTATCCCTGCCACGATCATGTTAAGCGCGCCCATCGAAGAACTTGATATGACCGCAAAGTGGCTTTCGGGCCTTCGCGGAGCGTCGGTAAAGATCGAGGTTCCCAAGATCGGCATCAAGGAAAATCTTGTGGAGCTTGCCGCCGAAAATGCCGAAATAGTGCTTAAACGCGACAAGGACCGCATCATCAACGAAGAAAAGAAAACAAAAGGCGCCCTCAAAGAGATAGGCACCCTTCTCGGAATGGAAGGACTTAACCGCCTCGAGGCGTATGACATATCCAACACAAACGGCTTTGAAAACGTCGGATCCATGGTCGTTTTCGAAGGCGGGAAACCGGTTAAAGGCGACTACAGAAAGTTTAAGATCAAGTCGGTCGAAGGACCGGACGATTATTCGTGCATGCATGAAGTGCTCTCAAGACGCTTTATACACGGTTTTGAGGAGAAAAAGAAACTTTCGTCTCAAAATGTAGACGAGAAATACGGAAGTTTTGCCAAATTCCCGGATCTTATACTGATGGACGGCGGAAAGGGACAGGTGAATGTTGCCCTTAAAGTTCTTAACGAACTGAATCTCTCGATACCCGTATGCGGAATGGTCAAGGACGACAATCACCGCACGAGAGGTCTTTACGTGGACGGAGTCGAGATCGCCATCGACAGGCACAGCGAAGGATTCAAGCTTATCACGCGTGTCCAGGATGAAGCGCACCGTTTTGCGATAGAGTATCACAAAAGCCTTCGTGACAAAGATCAGGTCCGTTCCGTATTTGACGATATCCCGGGGATCGGCCCCAAGCGCCGCAGGATTCTTATGAAGAGCTTCGAAAACATCGACGAAGTCAAAAACGCATCGGCATCGGAAATTGTAAAGCGTACGGGATTTCCCGAAAATGTCGCTGCATCCGTCTACGATCATTTTCACGGCTGATCATTCAACAAATCGCTAATTATTGCGTTATATTCTTTGAATAAGGGCTGCTTCTGTGATACACTAAAGGGTAGCAATCCTACAGAAAAGGAGAAAAAATATGCCATCGGTTAAACTTGAACAGATAGTTGAGAAAATGAAGCTTACGAATCTGACTCCCGAGATCGATATTTCGGATATCAAGATCACGCAGCCCGATATCAACCGTCCGGCTCTTCAGATCGCCGGATATTTCGAGCACTTTGACGCAACGAGACTTCAGATAATCGGATTCGTGGAATATACCTACATGGAGAGTCTGACTCTCAAGAAAAAGAAAGAAGTTTACGAAAAACTCTTAAGCCATGATATACCGGCCGTTGTGTTCTGCCGTGAACTCATTCCCGATGACACGTTTTTAAAGACCGCGATACGCAATAACGTTCCGCTTCTGCTTACCAAGAAATCAACATCCGACTTTATGGCGGAGATCATAAGATGGCTTAACGTAAAACTTGCTCCCTGTATCACTGTACACGGAGTTTTGGTCGATGTATACGGCGAAGGCGTACTGATAACGGGTGAATCCGGTATCGGTAAATCCGAGGCCGCGCTTGAACTTATAAAGCGTGGTCACCGTCTCGTTACCGATGACGTGGTTGAGATCAGAAAGGTCTCCGACGATACGCTTATCGGTTCCGCACCCGATGTCACCAAGCACTTTATCGAATTAAGAGGTATCGGTATCGTGGACGTTAAGACCCTGTTCGGTGTATCGAGTGTCAAAGATACCCAGTCCATCGACCTTGTCATCAAATTGGAAGACTGGAACAAGGACAAGGAGTACGACCGCCTCGGTCTTGAAGAAGAATATACGGAATATCTCGGCAACAAAGTGGTATGCCACAACATTCCCATACGTCCCGGACGTAACCTTGCGATCATCTGTGAGTCCGCTGCGGTTAACTATCGTCAAAAGAAAATGGGCTACAATGCCGCACAGGCTCTCTACCAGAGACTTCAGCAGTCATTTGCTCAGGGAAGAGACACCGATCTTTAAACATAAAAGGAGAATGCTTTATGAAATACGTATTCGGCGTAGATATAGGCGGCACGACCGTCAAGATGGGTTTTTTAACAAGTGAAGGTGAACTTCTCGAAAAATGGGAGATCCCCACAGACCGTTCAAATAACGGAGCCAACATCTTATCCGATGTGGCTGCCTCGATAGATTCAAAGATCACCGAAAAAGGTATCGATAAAGCCGATGTCATCGGTGTCGGCGCAGGTGTTCCCGGACCGGTTGATTCAAACGGTATCATCCATTCCGCGGCAAACCTCGGCTGGGGCGTATTCAATGCTTCCGAGGAATTTTCACGTCTTACCGGACTTAAGGCAATGGTAGGCAACGATGCCAACGTTGCGGCGCTCGGTGAAATGTGGAAGGGCGGCGGTGTCGGTTATATGGACATCGTAATGGTAACTCTCGGCACAGGTGTCGGCGGCGGTATCATCATCGACGGAAAGATCGTGAACGGTTCAGCGGGAGCCGGCGGCGAGATCGGACATATACATATCAATGACGATGAGCAGGCAGCATGCGGCTGCGGAGGCCACGGATGCCTTGAACAGTATGCATCTGCGACAGGCTTGTCGCGTACCGCAAAAGAACTTTTTGCCGATTGGAAAGGGGCTACGGTGCTTACTGCCGATGACCTTTCCTCCAAGGCTGTATTTGACGGAGTTAAGGCGGGAGATAAGCTTTGCAAGGAGATAGCGGCAAAGTTTGGCGATACTCTCGGCAAAGGTCTTGCCATGATAGCTGCGGTGGTAAATCCCGAAGCGTTCGTAATAGGCGGCGGTGTTTCCAAGGCAGGAAGCATACTGCTTGATTATATAACTCCTTCTTTTGAAAAGTATTCTTTCCACGGAACGAGAAATGCCAAAATGGTACTTGCCACACTCGGCAATGACGCAGGAATTTACGGCGCAGCAAAATTA